>CALVSP010000014.1 GCA_944359065.1 uncultured Bacilli bacterium | reverse complement strand
CTCGTAGCCAAGCGGTAAGGCACCACACTTTGACTGTGGCATGCGCTAGTTCGAATCTAGCCGAGGCAGCCATTTATTTATGTCCCGTTAGCTCAGCAGGTAGAGCATTTGACTTTTAATCAAAGGGTCACAGATTCGAGTTCTGTACGGGACACCAGTTGAAATTAAAAAACCTTTATAAATAAAGGTTTTTTTAATGTTTAAATTATATTGTACTCCCAAAATACTCCTAAGCAGCATATTTATCTATATCATTAGCTAAATTTCTTTTAGTTTTTTCATAAAAAGTAGCATAATATTTTTCAGTTGTTTTGGAAGATGTATGTCTTAATCTATCTTTAACTTCATCAATTGAATGATTTGTACTTAATAAAAATGTACCATGTGAACTTCTTAAATCCTTAAATTTTGTATGTGGAATATTTGCTTTTTCTTGAAAATAATTTAATTGCTTTCTTAATGTTTCCGGGCTAAACACTTTATTTGTTTCTGGATTAATAAAAATATAATCATCATTTTTGAAATTAATTAATTTTTGCATATATTTTATATAATCAAATAAAGATTGAAAAACATTTTTTCCAACATATAGAAGATCTAAAGAATTATATGTTTTTCCATTTTCCACAGAATAACCGTTTTTGCCATAATACAAAGTTTGTCTAATGTGAATTGCTATTTCATCATCGTTTATTTTTATATTATTTAAAATATCATAGTCTATATCTTTAATCTTTAATCCTACTAATTCACCGAATCTAAATCCGCAGAAAAACAACATTTTTGTAATTGCAATAATTCTTAATTTTACTTCTTCTGAATATTTATTATCAATAATAATATATTCCCAAAGTTTTTTCATTTCTTCTAAAGTTCTGTATTCAATTTCTTTTTTAGACATTTTTAATTTTTCCACATTTTGATATGGATTATAAGTTATTATTTTTTTATATTTAATTAACCAATTAAAATAAGCTGATAATTGCCTTTCTAAGGTACGATTCGTTTCATCGGTAAAATTCTTCGCTTTGATCCATTTTTGCCAATCAGCAATGTCCTGTTCACTTATTTTAACTATAATCATTTCATCAAAGAACGGACACATATTATGCATAAATCTATTTCTTTTTTTTCTAACTGTTTCTTCTTTAACTTTTTTAAAATCGATACACCAGTTAAAATATTCTTCTAATAGATCTTTGAATCTAACTTTATTAACTATTATATTTTTAGAATTATTTTTTTCATCTTGACTATTTAGAAATAATTTTGCCTCTTTTTCTGTGGAAAAACCGGTTTTTGTGGTCCTAATTCTTTTTCCAAACTGATTATATCCCAAACTCAAATCAACCGCATATGTGCCATTTTTTCGGTGCTTATAAATGTTATTATATTTAGTTTTTTCATATATTTTTAAATTCATATAAAATTCACTCCTTTTATTGCAATATTTTGGTAATTTTGCTATAATTAGAGTACAGAAAAAACAATTGGTTAGATTTTAATTTTCTGTACTTTGCTACCGCGCCAACGGTAGTTTTTATTTTGTTTCAAGTTTTAATTTTTCTTCTTTTTGTAATTGTTTAATAGATTTATTTGGTGTTGGTAATTCTTCTGGATAAACTCCACTTAGTCTTTTCATTGTTTTTCGAACTTCTTTTCCAGCTTTGTTATGAGTTTTATTTGCTTCTTCTAAATTATTTATTTTCATTTTTTTTAACATTTCATCGGTTTGTGTGATCCTAAACCAGTTGGCAGCAAGTTCAGTATTTCCCATATAATCTAGAACATTATCACTTTTTTTTAATCCTTTTCTTTCCTTAATCTTAGTTACAGATTCTCCACCATATAATCCTTTATATCCTTCATTATGAAATTTTGCAAATTCTTTATTTGTTTTTGCACCTATTTCGTATACAGTTTCGTTTAAATATTTATTTCCTTCTGATATTTGGCTTCTTAATTTTAAACGTTTTTCATCTTCACTTAATTGTTGTATTTTTTCTTCTAATAATTCTTGTTTTCGAGTTTGAATAGCAAAATAAGTCTGTCCTAATGCAACTGCTGCCTTTGTAGGATCTGAATTTTGTACAATTAAATAGCAAGCAAATCTAGAAAGTCTATAATCAGTTGTTTTTCTATGAGCACCAGATCCTATAGGGACCATTACGCCCACTTGGACGAAATGGTTTTCTACATTATTACCACTTTTTATACATGAAGTAATCGCTTTGTCAATAACATTTAAAAATTTACGATATTCTCTATATTCTAAAACCTTTCCTAATTCCCTTCCTAACCAATATTCATTACCATATGAATCTGTTCTTTTTATTGAATCAAATGTTTTTTCACTATATAATTCAATATCATTCATATATTACTCCTCCTTCATAAATATATTTTTAACAATTTTGCTCTTCTTTTTTGTTCTTACAATATTGATAAATATAATTTGTTACATAGCAATCTTCAAGTGCACGATGTGATCCATAATTTAATTTAAATTTCTTTTTTAAGGTTTCTAATTTATGATTTTCACTTTCAGGAATATATTTTCTTGCTAAATATAAAGTATCAATATTTTTATTTTCAATCATATCTAATTTTAATTTATTTATGTTTGATTCAATAAATCCTAAATCAAAACTTCCATTATGAGCTATTAAAGTTAAATCTTCTATAAAATTTATAAACTTTGGTAATATCGTTTCAATAGTTTCACAGTTTTTTAGCATTTCATCTGTAATTCCGGTTAATTTAATTATTTTACTTTCTAATTTTTCTTTAGGATTAATTAATACATTAAACTTATCAATTAATTCGTTATTTTTATATTTTAATGCTCCAATTTCTATTATTTTGTTTTGATTACAATCAAGACCAGTAGTTTCTAAATCAAATACCACATAATCATTGACTAATTTTCTTGATTTAGTAGATCTATAAAGACTTTTTTCTTTTTCACATTTTTGTTGAAATGAAATAGAGTAGTTAAAACTTATTTTTTCATAATGATTGTTGATAGCATCTATGTTATTATTATTTTTAGGCTCAATATTAATTTTAGTGTCTTTTTTTAATAAGTCAGTGATTATTTTTATTGTATCAATGATCCAACCTATACCAAATAATCCAAATGTAAAAAAGTATAATATTCCTTTTGTCTTTTCTCCTTTTACAAAACAATGTAGCCCAAAATATCCTCCAAATATACAGCATAATAATTCAATTATTTTATCTTTTTTCATAAAATACACCTTCCATCATACATATATTTTAAAAACACCTGTACTAGCGTATTTTTAATCAATTTTTGTTCTTTTTTCTTTTGCAATTCCAATTATTTTAACTGGTAATTGTTCAATCTGTTCTTTAGTAAAAATTCGCACTTGATAATTACTATTGTAAGGTTGTAATATAATGTTATCATTCTGAAATAATACTTTTTTAAATGTAGCATCAAATCCATTTACCATAACAGCACAATCTTTACCATTAACAATTTCGTTTGTTTTTAGAAAAATAACTATATCATCGTTATCATATTTAGGATACATACTATCACCACTAATTTTTAGTCCATAGTATTCTTTACCGCCTCTAGTCCAATCTTTTGGTATTTCGATATAATCTATAATATCTTCTTGAGCTTCAATAGGTATTCCAGCTTTAATAACTCCTAAAACAGGTATTTTAATCATATCTGAATCGTTTTTTACTTGAATACAATTGTCAAAATTTAAATTTGAAATTAAATCATTTTTTTCTATTGTTTTATCAATTGATAAATCTAACGCTTTACACATTTTTATAACATTGCTAACATTTGAATTATCAATTCCTCTTTTTAAAATACTATCAATTGTAGTATATGGTATATCTATTTTTAAAGCAAATTGTCTAACAGATCCATACTTTTCTATTATGAGATCTTTAATTTTATCTTCTAACATAAATTCCCCTTTCTGTACATTATTATAATATACAATTTACGAAAAATCAAACATTTTTTCAAAAAATCAAAAAAAGTTGTTGACAATATACGAAAAATCATATATAATTTATTTGAGGTTAGGAAAATACAAATTTTTTTAACAACCATATACGAAAATTCGTATATAGAAAGAGAGGTGTTATATGAATAAATTAAAGATGTTATTAAAAGAGGCAAATTTAACACAGGCTGAAATAGGAAAACAATTAAATATTAAATCATTAAGTACTATTAATTTAAAATTAAATGGTAAAGCTGAATTTACAACTAAAGAAGCACAAATGTTAAAAAAAATAATTAATGAAAAATTAAATTCAAATTATTCTTTAGAGGAATTATTCAGTAAATAAAAAAAGAAAAGAGGAAATTTATGGAAAGTAAATATTATACAGCTAAAGAAATTGCAACTATGACAGGCTATTCAATTGGAAAAGCTTATCAAATTATTAAAGATTTAAATATTGAAATAAATATGAAATACAAAGATCTTCCAGAAAGTGAAAGACCACTTTTATTAGATGGAAGAATTTTAAAAAGTTATTTTGATAAGAAATGTGAGGTGAAAGAATGATAAAAATAGCAAAAACAATAAATCAATTTAAAATATTATCTTTTTTAGAAGGATGGGATTCTTTACTTAGTAATATAAAAAAAAATAGAACTTATTAATGACAGTACTATTAAATTAGAAGATGACAAAACAAGTTGTTATATAACTTATGATCAAAAAAACAAAGAATTTTTAGTATTAGATAGTAAATTTAATATTTGTTGGAGGGAAGGAGAAAAATATGAAAAATAAAGAGGGGAAAACATTACAAGAAGTCTTAAAAGAAAATCAAGAAAAAATGTGGCAAAAACATTTAAAAGAAAAGAAAAAACAAGAAAAAGAAATAATTATAGGGATGTTTTTAATAGGTGCAATTTTAGTAGGTATATTTTACTTAGGATATTTGCAAAATTCAAAAGCAATGGAAAGATGCACACAAAACCATGATTATGACTATTGTTTAGTTAATTTATGAGGTGGAATATGAAAATAAAAAATATTTTAAAATTTATGGCAAAAAGAAAAGATTGTCACGGAAAACAATCTAATGCTAAATCAACTAAGATAAGTCGACAAACAAAGTATATCACAATTTTAAAATTAAATCAAATCCTAGATGAAATAGAGGATTTTAAAAAAGAAATAGATAAAAGAACGGATGTGAATCTTAATGAATGATAATCCAAATTATTATGCAATAATACCAGCAGAGGTAAGATATGACAAAGATCTATCTTCAACTGCAAAATTACTATATGCAGAAATAACTTCATTATGTTCAAAAAGCGGCGAATGTTGGGCTACTAATGAATATTTTTCAAACTTATATTCAACATCTGAAAGAACAATATCAAGATTGTTAAAATTATTAAAAGATAAAAACTATATTTCAATAGAATTGATCTACAAATCAAAATCAAAAGAAATAGAAAAAAGAGCGATTAAATTAGCTAATGTAGGTATAGACAAAAATGTCGAGGGGTATAGACAAAAATGTCAGGAGGGTATAGACAAAAATGTCTTTTACCCTATAGACAAAAATGTCCAGGAGAATAATATAAATAATATTAATAATACAAGTATTAATAATATACCCCCTATAATCCCCCATAAATTAGTTTCTCATAGAAGATGTATAGTTGATAAAAAAGAAAATGTTCAATTTGATTATTTTTGGAAATTATATCCTAGAAAAGAAAAAAAATCAAATGCAAAAAGTTGGTTTGAAAAAAATAAAATATCAGATGAATTATTCGAATTGATAATTTCAAAGTTAGAAATGTTTAAAAAAACTGAATCCTGGAATAAAGATGATGGAAAATATATTCCATATGCAATAACATGGTTAAATCAAAAAAGATGGGAAGATGAAATTAAAATAGCAGAATCTAAAGCAGAAGAAAATGAAAGAATTAGGAAAGAACTAGAAAATGAATTTAGATCAAATTGACACTTTATTAGCAAGAATAAAGATTCATCGCCCATATTTTATGAAAGATATGAAAAAAGAAGAACAGATACTTTTAAAAAAAGAATGGTATAAGGTTTTAATTAATTACGACAATGTTGAAGTTAATTCTGAATTAGATGAATATTTAAAAGATCCATCCAATGATAATAAGATTCCGGCAGTTTATAATTTGGTAAGTAATTTAAAAAAAATATCAAACAAAAATGTCGATTATGAACCTAGAGTTTATTGCAAAATATGCAATGCAAATATTAGTTTAAAAAATTATCAAAAACATTATGACAGATGTTCAAGTATTGAATATTTATCTAAGATGGCATTTAAATATTTAAATATGAAATTAAGAAAAGAAGAATTAAGAAATTTAAGTGAAGAAGATTTTGAAAAACTTTATTGGGAATGTTGCAATAGTTTACTAAAAAGAATCGATAATCCAGTTGAATTACATTTTTTAAAAAATTCAATTGCAGCACATGAAGGAAAAGAACTTGATTTAGATTTGAGTATGATAGTAAACGTATATTCAACTGAAAAAAAGATATGAAGGGAGAAATTATGTTTAATAAAAAATATAAATTACAAATAGAAGAATTAAGAAAAGAAAATTTATCATTAGCAAATAAGATTAACTATCAAAATCAAAAAAATTTAAAAGATAAAGAAGAAAATCAAAGAGTGATTTTAAATTTAACGCAAGAAAAACAAGAGTTAGAAAATGTAAATAAAGAATTAAGACAAGAAATTAATATCCTAGATAACAAGGTTTTAGATCGAGAAATGAGAAGAAGAAAAGCAGCAGCAAAAGTTGGTGGCTTAACTTCAACAATTTCAAAAATGAAAAAAGAAAAAGAATCAATTATATCCATGTATGAAAAGAAATTGAACAGATTAGAATTAAAGTTTCAAGAACAATCAAAAAAAGAAAAAGAAGAAATTTCTAAAATAATAGAGAGTCAAAACAAAGAAATTAATCATTTAAAATTTTTGGTAAAGCCACCAACAATTGAAGAATTAAAAGCTGGTAGGAGGAATAGAAGATGATTATTTCAAAAAGATATTACGAAGAACTTAGAAATTCACAAAGAGAAAATATTAGATTGCATTTAGATTTGTTGAGTTTAAATAGAAAGATTGAAGATTTGAAAAAAGATAACGAAACTCAAATTGTAATAATTAAAGAGAGAAATAGACAATTGTCTAAATATATCTATAGAGATCAAAAAATAGATGAATTTTTAAAAGGTATGCTAAATGCATCAAATATAGAATTATCACAAATAAAGATAATTAACTATATCCAGGAATATGTAGAACTACTGGATAAAAAATTAAAGATTAAATAGCAAGTTATGATCTAATTAGAAAGAGGTGTAAATATGTCCAGAAGAATAAAAAGTACAGGTGGACAAGAACAAACTTTACCAATTAAAGATAAAAAAATGCTAGATAGAGTAATGTTATATTTAATAAAACAGAAAGAACACTCAAAATCAAAAATAAAAGAGTATCAGGCGTATAGAAATTACATTCTCTTTTTAATTGGCTTTAATACTGCATTTAGAGCAGAAGATTTGCTACAATTACGCGTTAAAGATGTGATTAAAGGTTATGTATCAATTAAAGAAAATAAGACGGGAAAAATGCAAAATTTCCGTATGAATAAACAACTTCACGAAGAAATAACAAAATATATCGAAACATATGAATTAAAAAATAATGATTATTTATTTATGGGTCAAAAGAAAAAAGATACATTTCAAGGAAAAACTAAAAATATTTTATATCCAATCACTAGACAAAATACAAGATTAATTTTTAGAAAAGTTGCTGAAGCTGTTGGCATTGACTTTAAATTTGGCTTACATAGTTTGAGAAAAACATTCGGATACATGTATATCTTAAATGGTGGGAATATTATTACACTTATGAAAATGTATAATCACGATGAACCTAGCACTACTTTATTGTATGTAATGTGGAATCGTGAAGATGCTGAACGTGAACGTGAAGCAGTCTTTATAGGCGGTAAAAAATAGGCATTTAACGATAATTAAATTAATGGGTAAGTTTTTTAAAAAAAGTAAAATAAAAAACATATAAAAAAATATTAAAAAATAAAGAAAAATTATAGTTTATAAATACTGTGGAAAAACTTGTCAGTTTTAGGAGTTATGTAAAGTTTTTTAATAGGAAGATAAAAGGTGATTTAATGAGAAATTTATATGATTTGCAAAGAGAAGAATTACAAATTAGTGTAGGTTTACGAGAACAAGCATTAACAAAAAATATTAGTTATAAGAAACAAAATGAAATAAGAGATAAACAACAGGTCCACTATGAAAAATATAATTTTATTAAAAACTTAAGAAAGGTGATGAAACAGCTAAATGATAAATAAAGAAGTTCATGATGCATTATGTTTTTTACTAAATTGTTCATTAAAAGATAAATCTATGACAACTCAAAAAGAAAATTTCGATATTATTTTTACTTATATCAAAAAGTTAGAACAAAATAATCAACAATTAAATGCAGTAAATAGATTTTATAAAAGTACAATATCAAGATTAGTAAATAATGAGGAATTAAGCACAGGACAATCAAATTTAGTTGCAGGATTGTTAAAAGGTGAGTTATGAAAGATAGAGAAAAAGAAATTAAGTATTTAATGTATCTTAAATCGCAGTTAATTAAGGAAAACAAAAAAGAATTAAAACAATTACGAGAAGAATTAATTCAATTAAATAAAAGTAAAACATTATTTAAACGAGGTGGTAAAAAATGCTAACACTTCCAATAAAGAAAAAATGGTTTGATATGATTAAATCTGGAGAGAAAAAAGAAGAATATAGAGAAATAAAACCTTATTATGATATTAGACTTAAAAATTATATACCTGACATAGGAAATCAGAAAATAATTCGTTTAGAACAAGGAATAGTACTTTATCCTGTATCTAATTATATTATATTTAGAAATGGTTATAAAAAAAATAGTCCAAGTATTAAGTGTAAAGTTAAATGCAGTAAAGGTTATGGCAAAACTGAATGGGGAGCAGAACCTAATAAAAAATATTATGTTTTAAAAATATTAAGTGTAGAGGAAGTGATAGGTAATGAATGAAGAATTACTATATAATCAATTATATGATAAAACTAAAGACTGCGGAAGAACACAATTTGTTAAATTATTAATGGAAAAAGAAATAGAAAACAAAAATCTAAAAGATGAAATATATAAAAGCAATGTAGTAGCAGATACAAATAGAGAATTAGCAGAAAGTTATTATAAAGAAAATCAACAGTTAAAAAAACAAATAAGTGATTTGGAATGTTTAGTTGAAAGTATAAAATTAGGAGTTACTTTAAATAAAAAGCAAGAGAAATTATTAGATAAGATTTTGTTTAGGAGTGAAAAGTAATGAATGAAGAAGAAATGTTTGAACAATTAAATGATCTTATTAATGATAGAAATTCATTAATTGGTTCTGATTAAGAAACGAATGTTATTTATAAAAAAGATATACAAGCACTAAAGCAAGTGATAAAAGGTTACAAAGAATTCAATTTAGAATTAAGTGGTTATAGAAAAGCAATATTACAAGATAAAGAAATGTTAGGCTTAAAAGAACAACTACAACAAAAAGACAATATTATAAATAAAGCAAAGGAATATATAAGTAAATGTTTAATGGTATGTTCAATTTTAAATGGTAAAGAAGAATATTGTTTAAATAATTATAAGTTTGATTACGAAGAATTATTAGAAATATTAGAAAGTAGTGATAATAAATGAAGGAATGTATTGAATTTAAGGAAATTGGTGTATGTAAAGTAGATATTGATAAAGCAGTTAGAAAATTTACTTTACTTCATAGAATTTTTCAATATCGAGATGATTTCTATTTACTTGAATATACTCCAAAATGCAAAAGAAAATTAAGAGTTTCAATAAGTGAAAAAGATGCTATGGAACTTATAAAAAGATTAGGTTTGAAACCATTTAAAAATGACTTTTTTGTAAACGCAGTAATATATGTACCAACAACCTAAAAAAGAGGAGTGATAATAAATGAATAATAAAGCATTAGAGGAAGTAGAAGAATTAATAAGTGTCAATAATAGATTGCTAGAACTATGTGTGTATGCACTAATTAGAGATACAAAAATATATAACCATGAATTAGATGACATTAACAAATTAAGATTTTTTGATATTATATTACATAATTTAAAAGATGATACTTACACATTAAGAAAGAAATTAATAAAGGCTTGGGAGAGTGGTAAATAATGAGAACAATATATTATAATGATGAAGATATAAAAAAATGCAAATTAGCATTAGTAAATCAAAATTTAACTTCTTTACAAAGTGCTTTTTTAAAACAATATATAAATAATTTAGAGTATGAACTACAACAAAAAGAATATATTATAAATAAAGCAAGAGAATATTGTGATTTTGGTGTTAGAGAATGGATAACAGATGATGGATTTGTTGAAAAAGTATTAAAAGATGTTAAAAAAATATTAGATAATAAAGGAGAATATTTAGTATGAATAAATTTAGTTTATCAATTATACCAAAAAAGTATAAAAAAGTTGTATCAATGGCAGATATAAAACAATATTTAGTTGAAGAATTTGATAATAATAAAAAGATGCAAAATGAAATCTATAAATTACAAGACGAATTAAAATTAGCAAAAGAATTTGAAGTTAAATACAATTTATCATTAGTAACTTTAGATGAATTTAAAAGAAGATTAGAAGATAAAGCAGATAGAACGCAACAGCTAAATGATCAAATAAAAGTTTTACAAGAAACAATAAAAAAACAAAAATATGAAATAAATGATTTAAAATTAGAAAATAAAAAAATGGAAAAGTATATTAATAATATTGAGCAAAATATAAAAAAAGATATAAAAAAAGAATATAAGGAAAAAATAAATAATTTAAAAGGGCATTTAAAAAAAGAAGAATTACTAAAATTAATTTAGTAGAATAAGAAGAGGTGATATTGTGGAACTTTTTATAGAACATTATAGATTAAACGAAGAATACAAAAAAGTAAAAAAAGAATTTGATAAATCATTAGAAAAAAAATCACAATTGCTTTATTCAATTGTGCCAGGTTCAGCTAATTTTGAAAATGAATTAGTAAAAAACAATTCAAATGATAAATTTATTAATTACACAATAAAAATGGAAGAGATTGATAAAGAAATTAATGTGAGAAGAAATTTAAAAGATGTTTTAGCCTATAGATTAAAACTTAAAGAAATAGAATTAAAAAAAAGTGATAATATTTTAGATAAAGTGTATTATTTAAGAATTGTGGAAAGAATAAAAGTAAGACAAATATGCATAAAAATCAATTATTCCAAAACACAAACTTATAGAATTTTAGAAGAAGTAAGAAAAAAATGTAAGATGGGACAAAATGGGAATTTAAATATGGTATCATGATATCATGAGATAGTTCAAAAAAGAATTATTTCAGATTAATATAAAACCCCTTTTTATATTAATGTTTCACCACGGAAAAGAATATCTCTTTTCTTTTTTTATTGGTGATAATAAAAGAAAAATTATTAATAAAAGATAGTTATTTAAAAAAGGAGATATAGTTATGAAAAATAATGATTTTGAAAAATTATGTATAAAAACAATAGTTGATTATTATAATAGCAGAGTTGAAATAACAGATGGGATAAAAATATCTGAAGAAAATGTATATATTGTTTGGAGTTGTAAAACATTACAAAATAATAAAGCAATGGTAAGTACTACTATAAGTGATGGTATGTATTATGAATTAACTTATAATGGTGACAAAAAAGAATTATATTTAGATGCTTATAAAAAGTGGGAAAATAAAGCAATAAAAATAGGGTGATATATATGACATATGATGATGGATTTAAAGTCATTTTTATTTTATTAGCAATTTATATATTTTACAGATATTTACAATTTCGAAAAAAATAATTAGGTGAAGGATATATTCTGGTGATTATTTATGGCCAAAGCATTTTCAAGAAAGTTTTACAATAGTAGTTCATGGGTAAAAACATCGAGAGCATATAAAAATTCTAAATTTGGAATATGTGAAAAATGTGGAGCTATTGGGGAAGAAGTTCATCATATAATACCTTTAAATCCTAATAATATTAATGATCCTAATATAACTTTAAATTGGGATAATTTGATGTTGCTATGTAGGAGCTGTCATGAACTAATAGAAGAAAAAGCAACAGCAACTATAAAAGGTATTCGCTTCACAGAAGATGGACAGATAGAGGAGGTACATAATGACATTGAAAATACATACTAATAAAGAGGTTATAGAGGTAACTACTAAAGCAAATATAACTATTAAAGACATATTGACTCAGTTAGAAGAAGGTAACCTTGTCTTAATTGAAACGATATATAATAGTACATTTATTATTAATTGCATAAATATTAATGCTATAGAAATTTTAAGTATAAATTAATATCCCCCCTATTTTTATACAAAATAAGCAGCTAATAAACCACGCTCGAAACCTTCAAAGACCTCGAACTGTGATTTTCGTGTGAGGGGGGGTAGAAAGACAGGTGCAAAATGAATGATAAAAAAGAAGAAGAAATAACAAAAAAATTCGAAAGAGAAAAAAGAATAAAAAAAGAAATGCAAAAAATCAAAAAAATGTATAAAAATCTTTCAAAAGAAAAAATGACTAAAATTCAAGAGCTTATTTATAGAGCTTCTTTTTTATTAATTATGGCTCAGGATATGGAATCTGATTTGATTGAATGTAATAGTTTTACAACAACAACCATTAATGCTTCTCAAACTTTTGTTAAAACTAATCCTTTGCTGAAAGATTATAGAGATACAATAAAATCATATCAAGCAGTAATAAAACAATTAGATGATTTAACAAAAGATGAGTTGATTAATGAACCGGTCAAAGATGAATTAGAAGATTTTATTGATAACTAATGAATTTTATAATAGCTTATTATAACTTAATAAAGTCTAAAAAAATAACTGTATCAAAGAAAGTAAAATTACAATTTGAAAAATTAGTATATGATATAGAAAATCCTAACGAATATTTTTTTGATATAAAAAAAGCTAATAGACCTATTGAGTTTATAGAAAAATTTTGTAAGCATTCCAAAGGTCAATGGGCCGGTAAAAAAGTTATATTGGAACTATGGCAAAAAGCTATAATTCAAAGTATTTTTGGATTTGTTGATTCAAAAGGTTTAAGAAAATATAGAGAAATATTAATTATAGTAGCTCGTAAAAATGGCAAATCAACATTATTAAGTGCGCTAGCATTATATATGTTATTTGGTGATAAAGAAGGCGGGGCACAAGTTTGTTGCGTTGCTTCAAAAAAAGATCAAGCAAAAATAGTTTTTAATGAAGCAAAAAATATGGTCGCGCAAAGTCCCTTATTAAGTAAGCATATAAAAAAGCGAAAAAGTGATTTATATTTTCCTAAAACGTTTAGTTTTTTTGAACCATTAGCAAGTGATAGTAATACATTAGATGGTCTCAATGTTCATTGTGGAATAATTGATGAATTACATTCAATTAAAGATAGAAACATATATGATGTTACAAAACAAAGTATGTCTTCTAGGCAACAACCTTTATTATTGATGATTACAACAGCAGGATTTGTAAGAGAAAATATTTATGATGATATATATGAATATGGGAGTAATGTTTTAAATGGAACAATTTCTGATAATAGATTTTTGAGTTTTATTTATGAACTTGATGATCGTAAAGAATGGGTTGATCCTAAATGCTGGGAAAAAGCTAATCCATCTCTAGGAACAATTAAAGATTTAAAAACATTAGAAGAGTTGGTTTCAAGAGGCAAATCTGATTCTAAATTTTTACCTACACTATTAACAAAAGATTTTAATGTTAGAGAAACAGGCACAGGAAGTTGGCTAACATTTGAAAGTATAAATAATACTCAAACATATGATATATCTACTCATAAGAATATATATGCAATTGGTGGAGTTGATTTATCTAGTGTTTGGGATTTGACTTGTGCTACGGTAATTTATAGGTATAAAGGTCAATGGTATTGTAATCAAATGTATTTTATACCAGAAGAAGTAGCAACGCAAAAAGAAAAAGAAGATAAAGTACCATATAAAGTTTGGAAAAATTTAGGATATGTAAGATTTTGTTCAGGAAACAAAGTAATAGAATCGGATGTTACTGATTGGTTTAAAGAGTTAAGAGATAAATATAGTATATATACATTATGGGTAGGTTATGATCCATGGGGAGCAAATTTATGGGTTGAAGAAATGAAAAGTAATTCATTCCAAATGGAAGAAGTAAGACAAGGAGCTAAAACTATGAGTAATCCTATGAAGAAATTAGCTTGTGAATTAGATTCGAAAAAAATTAATTATAATAACAATCCAATTCTAAAATGGTGTTTAACAAATACTCAAGTTGAAACAGATAAGAACGATAATATAAGACCAATTAAAGGAAAAAACAAAAAGCAAAGAATTGATGGTGCTGTAGCTTTAATAGATGCATTTTGTGTTTTGCAGAATCATTATGAAGATTATTTAACGATGACTAATTTAGAAAGTGAGATGTGATTTATGGGATTTTTAAATTATTTTAAAGAAAAAAGAAAAGTAAGATATTTAACAAATTCTTTCAAGGTAATAAATAATTATACTCCTGCTTTTTCTACATTTAATGGCGGAATATATGAAATGGAACTAACGAGAAGTGCAATCAATTCAATTGCAATTCATTGTTCAAAATTGAACCCAGTTATAAATGGAAATTATAAACATAAAAAATTATCAAAACTTTTAGGAACCAAACCTAATTATTTAATGACTACTCAACAATTTTTACAAAAATTATTTACAATTTTATTATGTGAAAATAATGCTTTTATTGTTCCAATATATAGTGATTATACAGCAAGTGAAATTATAGGGCTTTATCCTATAAGGAGTAGTGGAGCAAGGATAGTAAATTATGAGGGAATAGATTATTTAGTTTATAAAATAAATCAAGAAGAATATGTCATCGAATATGAAAAGGTTGGACACTTAAGAAATCATTTTTATACAAAAGAATATATTGGTGAAAGTAATCTTCCTTTAATGCCTACAATGGATTTATTAAATACACAAAATGAAGGGATAAAAGAAGGTATTAAAAATAGTGCTTCAATAAGATTTTTAGCAAGATTAACAAATACGATTTTACCTGATCATCTAATAAAAGAACGAAAAGCTTTAACAGAAGCAAATTTAGGTTCTGATAATAATGGTGGAATTATGATATTTGATAATAAATATGCCGAAGTAAAAGAAATAGATAGTAAACCATTTATAGTAGATGCAGAACAAATGAACATTATCAAAAATAATGTTTTTAATTATTTTCATATTAGCGAAAAAATAATTCAAAACAACGCAAATGAAGATGAGTGGAATGCTTTTTATGAAGGTACAATAGAACCTTTTGCAATTCAATTAGGACAAGTATTAACAAATATGCTAATGGAAAATAAAGATATAGAAAAAGGATTTGGAGTTTTATTTGAATCATCAAAATTAGAATTTGCTAGCAATAAAACTAAATTAGAATTTGTAACGCAAATGTTTGATAGAGGACAAATAACTGTAAATCAATCTTTGTCAATATTTCACTTACCACCTGTTAAAGATGGTGACAAGAGATATATTCGTAAGGAATATACGGAAGTTAATAATTTAGATAAGGAGGTGTTAAATAATGAACAACAAGGAACAAATAGTGGAAACAGCAGCAATGGATAATGTTAAAGAAAAAGCTGTAATTGATATTGAAAAATCAAATGAAATTAAAATAGAATTAAAAGAATTTCATTCAAAAATGTATTTAGAAAAATTAAAAGAAACTAAATATAAAAATAAAAAAGTTATTTTTATTCTACCTAATGGAAAGGAGTATAAGTAATGAACGATAAAAAAGAAGTAAGATTTTTTTCTCAGGATATTATTGTTAGAAATCAGGAAGAAAATCCTAACGAAATGATTGTTGAAGGTTATGCAGTTGTTTTTGATTCTCCCGCAACACATGGTTTTACTGAAATAATAAAAAAAGGTGCTTTTGATAAATGTAATATGAAAGATGTTCCTTTAAAGTACAATCATGATGATAGTCATTTAATTTTAGCTCGCACAAGAAATGGATCGTTAAAATTAGAGGTTGATGATAAAGGATTAAAAATAAGAGCAAAATTGATAGATACTACATCTAATGTAGATATTTATAAATCGTTGAAAGCTGGCTTATTAGACAAAATGAGTTTTGCTTTCACAGTATCTGAAGAACAATGGGATGTTAAGACAGATACAAGAACAATTACAGGTATCGACTGTTTGTATGATGTAAGTGTGGTGGATACTCCATTTTATGATACAACAGAGATATACGCTCGTGCTTTAAATTCACTGGATAGTGAAAAGAAGAAGTTGGATAACTCAAGAGCAAAAAGAAATCTTTTAAGTAGAAAGATAGCTTTAAAATTAAAAGTCGAAGAAATAATAGAAGGAGGAATTTAATATGACTTTAGATGAGATTAAACAAAAACTTCAAGAAATAATTGAAAAACTTTCAAATGCAGAAGATATGACTGAGGAAGAAATTCAAGAACTTGAAGATAAAGCTAATGAATTAGAAGAAGAAAAAAAATCATTAATTGCAAGGGCAGACAAAAGAAAGGCAACTCTTGATAAAGTTAAAAGAGGATTTGCAGGAACTACTATAGAAAAAGTAGAAGATGAAAGGAAGGAAAAGATAAAAATGAATGAAGAAAGAGAAATTTTAAATAATGCTGAATATAGAAGTGCATTTTTAAAAAGATTACAAGGTAAAAAATTAACTGAATCAGAAGAAAGAGCAATGACTTCAGCATCTGAATCAGTTGGAGCAGTTATTCCAACAGTTACTCAAGATTTGGTTATGGAAAAATTAGAAGAAAGTGCCCCATTATTAAATGAAATTGAATTAATGAGAGTAAATGGTAATGTTACATTTGCAGTTGAAGCAGATAAAACAGATGCTAATATTCATAAAGAAGGAGCAACTATAACTGAAGATGGAGATGTTTTAATTCCAGTAAGTTTAACAACTTATGAAATTACTAAATATATTACCATTTCAAAAACAGTTGCTAAAATGTCTGTAGATGCATTTGAAAAATGGTTAGTAAATATGTTAGCAAGAAGAATTGCTAGAAAAATAACTAAATTAATTATTAATGGTACAGGTTCTGATCAACCAACTGGTATTGAAAAAGCTAATACATGGAATGGTGAAAATTCAGTTACAGTTGCTAATGGAAGTACATTAACAGAAAAAAATGTAACTGATTTAGTAGCATTATTACCAGGAGCTTATGATAAAAATGCAAAATGGTTAATGAGCAAGAAAACATTATTAAGTGATTTCAGGCCATTACAAGACAAATCAAAAAATAATATTTTTGTAAAAGAAAATGGCAAATATTATGTAGAAGGCTATGAAGTAATGTTAGATGATGATGTAAAATTACATGAAGCATTTTTAGGAGATTTCAAAATGTATGCAGGTAATTTGGGTGAAGATGTAACAGTTGACACTGATAAAAAATTAAGTTCTAATAGTTTTGAATATTTAGGATGTGCTAATTTTGATGGAAAACCAGCAATTGGCGAAGCATTTGTAAAATTAATTAAAGCTTCTGAATAAGAAAGAGAGTGATAGGCAATGCTAGAATCAATTAAAATAAGTTTAAGAATAAATAATAATGCTTACGATGATGAAATCAATGATTTAATTGAAGCTTGTAAATTAGACTTAAAAATATCGGGCGTTGCCTCCACTTTAATAGTGGATGATGATCCGTTAATAAAGCAAGCAATTAAAACATATGTTAAAGGTCACTTTGGGTACGATAATGCCGATTCAGAAAAATTTAAAGAAAGTTATTCTCTTCTTAAACAACATTTAGCAATTTCATATGCAGAAGATAATGAAGAATTAAGAAAAATCATAAACATTGAAAATGATGATAAAAGGAGTGAATAAAAATGTTTTTCAAAGATATAGGATATCTTTGTAAGGAGAAAAGAACTTTAGATAAACATAATAGACCTAAAATTTCTTATGAAGATAGTATGATATATTGTAATGTTAAATCAATTGGATTAACAGAATTTTATCAAGCACAAAGTGTTGGTCTGAAACCAGAATTAAAAATAGAAGCACGTTTAATAGATTTAGATGGTGCTACTCACTTTAAATATAATAATAAATTGTATAAGATCCTACGAATAAATAAAAAGGAAGATTCTATAGAATTAATTTTAACTTCTATAATCATTAACAATGAATGAAAAAATATTATTTGTTGATACTTCAAAAGAATGTATTGATTTATTGAGAAAATATGCAAAAGAAGGATTAAAATCTAGTGGGAAAATAATAACTAAAATATTAAAAAATGACATAAAATCAAATCATTATAGAACAGGTGGACTTTATAAATCAATTGTTGCTTGGGCTAAAATAAACTATAAAACAGGACAACCATATATGGAAGTTGGTTATAGGTCAAAAGCACAAATGAAAAAAAGAGGAATAAAGTATTATGTTAATCCATGGTGGTTTGAACAAGGAATAAATCCTCATACAATTGCAACAAAAGAATATGTAAATACTGGAAAATCTAGTTACGAATTACAAGACAATAGAGGAGTTAAATTTGGTGTAATTGTAAAAAATCCAGGAAGAAGAGGAAAAAATTTATTAAGAAATACTGTCTATAATAATATTAAAGAAATTAGAGAAGCACAGGTCGAAGCACTGAAGAAAATAGATGATTTAAAGGTAGAAAAAGGATTTAATGTTGATTTAGGAGGAGATGAAGAAATTGACTGATAGATTTATTGAATTAATAATTAAAGAAATAAATAAATTATATACTTGTTATTATGAAGAAGCTCCTAATGATACATTGTTCCCTTATTTGGTAATGACTTCTTTAAATCTAACTCCACTCGATTCAGGATTTCTTGGTATATTTGATTTAGAAATATACATTAATGAATTATCTACACAATCAGTAGAAACAATAATTGATAATTTAAGAGATAAATTAGATGGTTATTATTATAGAGAATCTAACTTAGGTTTTCATATTGGCTTTGATAATCAGTCAATAATTAAATCCAATGAACAAGATTTGGCTATTCGTAGGATAACTTTTCAAGCAAGAATTTTTAAATAGGAGGTGTTATATATGTTAGTAAAATTGACAGAAGGTCAAACTCAAAAAATTCAAATAGATGAAGGAATAGTAGTTTTAAATTTGGGTGAAGAAAGTGAAAAAATTTTAGGTCCAACAAGAGGTGGAGCTGAATTTACTGCAACACCTAGTATTAGAGATATAGAATTTGATGGGCGTAGAGGTAAAACAAAAGGGCTTCAACTTAAAGATGGCGAAGATGTAACTTTAAAGGTTATAACATTAGATTGTTCGCAAGATACATTGGCTTTAGCCATTCCTAATGCAGTTCCAGAAACATCTACAAAAAAAATAGAACAAGGTGATTTTGGGTTAATTAAAGAATCATCTTATATTCCTAAAATTAGCATCATAACGATGACTTTGGATGGAAAATTTAAAATCTTAAATTTAAAAAATGCTATGCATGAAGGTGCATTTACATTTAAGGCTGTTCCTAAAGCTGAAAATGAGCATAATTTAGAATTAATAGGACATTATAATTATACTAATCCAAATGAGAAAATTTGGGATGTAGAAGATGCTGATACTAATCCTATAGCAGCTTAATTAAGAGAGATATTACTCTCTTTTTTAGTACTTAAATTTATGTTAGGTATTAAAAAAGAGAGTAATAGTAATAAGGAGAAAGGAATTTATGAATATAAAAAATATAAAAAGTTTAAATACTGAAATGATAATGCATTTGAGTGCATGTATAGACAAAATGGAAATTGGACAAGAATTAAAAAAAATGGAAGTAAATACTGGTGATTCTAAAAAAGATAATGAAGAATTAAGTAAACAATTGCTTATATTAATAATCAGTAAAATATATAAGGCTAAAGATGAAATTTATGAAATGATAGCTGATTATAAAGGTATAACAATTGAAGAAGCTAAAAAAGTTGAAATTATACCGATTATTCAAGAAATTTTAGGAATTGAAGGTATTCAAGATTTTTTATCTTAACCGTAGGACTTGGTACAGCAGAAGTACTACGATTACTTTATAAATATTATGGTGGAATTACTTTTTTTGATAAAAAGCCAACATATCTTTTATCAAAATGCTTAGAAAATGCTGTGAAAAAGGAACAAGAAATACCTAATATTATATTACAATGTATCAATATGATTAAGGGTAATTCTTATTCTTTAAATGATATAGAACATAAGAAAAAAATGCGAAGTTCTAAAGATATATTAAAAGATTATGGACTCAATTAGGAGGTGAAATATGGCTAGTATTTTTAGTTTATATGGCGAAATATTTATTGATAATGAAAAAGCGACTAAAGGTATAGATGATACTAAATCAAAAGCACAAAAGGCAAAAGAATCTTTTCAGTCTTTATCTAAAAGTTGTATGGATTTATCAAAAAAAATGACTTTAGCATTTACTGGTGGCGTTGCTGCTATAACAGGTATAGTAGAAAGTACAAAAGATTATAGAAATACTATGAATGGTTTAGAAACAGCTTTTAAAACAGCTGGATTTGAAGCAGCAAATGCCAATGATACATATAAAAGCTTATATTCTGTATTAGGTGATACTGATAAAGCTAAAGAAGCAGCACAATTTATTGGTTTAATGGCTAATAATGAGAAAGATTTGGCTTCTTGGACAGATATTTGCACTGGAGTTTATGCAACATTTGGAGACGCATTACCGATCGAAGGATTAACTGAAGCAGCAAATGAAACTGCAAAAGTTGGGCAAGTGACAGGTGTATTGGCTGATGCTTTAAATTGGGTAGGAATTAGTGAAGATGAATTTAATGAAAAATTATCTAATTGTTCAAATGAACAAGAAAGAGAAAAATTAATAAGAGAAACATTAAATTCTACATATAAAGAAGCAGCAGATCTTTATAAAGAAACAAATGAAAGTATTATAAAAAACAACGAGTCACAAGCAAGTTTAACTGAAAATCTGAGCAATATTGCCGAAATATTTGAACCTTTAGTAACGAAAGGTAAGGATTTTTTAAATAGTGTATTAATTGGTATGCAGCCATATTTAACTTTTTTTGTTGATAATTTAAATATTTTAGGACCATTATTAATATCCTTGTGGATAACAATTACGGGATTCGGAATAATAGGAAAAATAGAAACTTTTAAAACAACATTAAGCTCTGCTTTTACATTAATATCAACAAATCCAATAGTTTTGGTAATTGGACTAATAGTTGCTGCATTGTTATTATTAATAACAAATTGGGACGCAGTAAAAGAAAGTTTTTCAAAAGGAATAGATTTTATACGTGGAAAAATTGAAGAATTTAAAGCTAAATTTATGGAAATAATTAATACGATTAAAGAATTTTTTATAAATTCGTTATCTAATTTAAAAAATAATTTTAAAGGAACTATAGACTCTATAACAGGACTTTGCAACAATGTAATTAATATATTCAAAAATATAATTAATTTTATAAAAAATGTTTTTACAGGTAATTGGAAAAGTGCCTGGGAAAATATAAAGAACATCTTTAAAAATATTGTAGAAGGATTTGGTAATATATTTAAAGTTCCAATTAATTTTATTATCGATTCGATAAATGGTTTTATAAATGGTTTAAATAAGATCCAAGTTCCAGATTGGGTACCTTTAGTTGGAGGTAAGGGAATAAATATTCCATTGATAAAAAAATTAAAAGTTGGTATTGATTATGTTCCTTATGATGAAATGCCAGCATTACTTCATAAAGGTGAACAAGTTCTAACAGCTGAAGAAGCACAAGAATATAGGACAAATAATAACAAAAAAGAAGAAAATAATTATATTTATAATAACAATATAGTTATAGAAAAACTAGAAGTAAGGGAAGAATCCGATATTAAACGAATTGCAGAGGAATTATATTATTTACAACGAAAAAGAGAGGTGTAAAAATGTATGGAATCATTTGTATTTAATAATATTACAAGCGAATCTTTAGATATTATAGTAAAAAAAATGCCTCTTGTTCCTAGAGCAGAAAGAAATATAGAAAGTATAAGTATTGTTGGAAGAAATGGTAATTTTCATGTAGATAATAAAAATTATATGTCAAAAAGTTACACTATAGATTGTATTGCTAAAAATAAGGAAAAAATAGATGATATTTGTAAAACATTTGTAGGAACACATAAATTAAAATTATCTAAATATCCTAATAGATTTTGGAATGCTACGATAAAAAATCAAATAGACTTTGATGTTTATTTAAATTATTTAAATGAATTTCCTTTACAATTTGAATTAGATCCAATTGGATATTCTGATGAAGAAGTAATAGAGGACATAAATACTTCTTCATCTATTAATGTCGGTGGTAATGTCGAAGTATATCCTATTATAACTATAATTGGAACAGGAAATCTAACTATAAATGGTTATCCATTGCAAGTTCTTGAAAGCAATATAACAATAGATTGCGATTTAATGCAGTGTTTTAATGAAGAAATTGCAAAAAATGATAAAGTTATATTAGATGAATTTCCAATTTTGAATGTAGGGATAAACGACATAACTTTAGGAGAAGGAATTTCTAATGTAACAATAAAGTATAGACAGGGGTGGTTATAATGCTAGTTTTATATAGTGATAAGACCACCTCTTTTTCTACATTAGGAATAGGAGTACTTAGAGATTTTAAATCAGATCCATTGATTACGGAAGAATTAAATGGATCATATACTTTAGAATTTAGTTATTCAAAGACTGGATATTTAGTAGATAGAATAGCTGAGGGAGCAATAGTTAAAGCTAACAATCAGCCATTTAGAATTTGGACAATCAAAAAAGATATGGATGCTATAGAAGTATTGGCAAAACATATCTTTTTTGATTTATCAACAAATTTTTTGGAAGATGTTGCTCCAACAAAGTTAAAAGCTCAAGAAGCTCTTGATTGGATAATAAAAAGAGCTCAAACAGAATCTCTTTTCAAAGTTAGTGGTGATTGTAGTATAGTCGCATCTGCAAGATATGTTAGAAAAAATGTAACAGATGCTATTTACAATGAAGAAAATTCTATTTTAAATCGTTTTGGTGGAGAACTAGAATTTGATGGATATAATGTTATTGTTCATGCAAAAAGAGGTAAAAACGCTAATTTTTCTATTAGATATAAAAAAAATTTAACTGGTATCGAATTTAATTTAGATTTTTCTACTGTTGCAACAAGAATAATGCCTCAAGGCGCAAATGAATTATTATTAGAAGAAAAATATATTGATAGTCCCCTAATAAATAATTATTTTAATCCAATATATAAAAAAATAGAGTTTAGTAATATATCAGTTGATGAGAATACCACATTAGAAGAAGCTCAAAATTTATTAAGGGAAGAAGTAAATAAGTTATTTGTCGCTGGTATTGATAAACCAGAAATATCAATAAAAGTTGATTTTATTGAATTATCAAAATGTATTGAATATAAAGATTATTCTAATCTTGAGTTTTGTAATTTAGGAGATACGATAAAAGCAATAGTGCCAGAATTAAATCTTAATTTAGAAACAAGAATAGTGAAAACAATATATAATTGTTCCTTAGAAAGATATACAACATTAGAATTAGGCAGTATTAAACCGGATTTTGTTTCTAATCAATCGAAATTAGTAAATGAAATAAATAATATTGTATCAAATGTAAATCCAGAATCTATTTTAAGTAAAGCAAAAGAAGAAGCGACGAATATTATAAATCATCCTTTTGGAGGAAATGTTTATATTGATAAAAATACTGGTATTTTGTATTTGATGGATACAAATGATATATCTACTTCAAAAAATATATGGAAGTGGTCTTTAGGTGGTTTAGGTTTTTCAAAAAATGGGGTAAATGGCCCTTATGAAACTGCTATTACTCAAGATGGATCTATCGTTGCAGACTTTATAACAACGGGAAAAATTGATACTTCTTTAATAGAAGGATATGAACAATTAACTTTAAAAGTATCAGATAATGATGATGCTATTTCACAACTACAAATAGATAATGAAAATATAACTGCAACAACTTCATCAATACAAAATAATTTAGAAACTAATTATTATGATATTACAAAAGTTGATGAATTAATTCAAAATGCTGAAACTGGTTTAACAAACACATTTCTGAAAAGTGGAGGGAGCAATTTATTAAGAAATACCGCTCCTTTTTTTATGAGTAATGATAACGAAGCAGAATATTGGGAAGGTAAAGTTAAACAAATGAAAGAAGTTAATAGTGTTAGTGGCTTTGCTTTATTACTTCAAAATGGAACTTTAACGCAAACGATAAATTTATCTCCAAATACATACGCTATTAAATTTCATTATAAAAGATTATTATTAGCAGCAACTGCAAGTATTAAATTCAATGGTAAAACTATTGAATTAGATGAAGAAGGTACTATCGAAACGAATGAACAAGTTAATTCTGGTAAATTTGAGTTTAGAATTGATTGTGATTATGATGATGGATATGAAATTTACGATCTTATGTTAAATATAGGCGAAGTTTCAATACCTTGGACGCAAAATGCAAACGAAAGTACCTCTGATACGGTAAATATTTCTAAAGGTATAAAAGTTAGTTCAAATACAACAAATACTGACGCTAAAATGGATTCTGATGGATTTAGAGTTATTAATAAATCTACTGGAGAATCTGTTATGGAAGGAACGGACGAAGGCGGAAAGTTCAAAAAAGTAGAAGCTGAAAAAGGAACGATTGGCGGCGTAATAACTCAAAAAGTAGGAAATCAATCTTGGATAAGTGGGGTGTGATAAATGGCGGTAACAAAAAGAACAACATTTACTGAAAGCAATATAAGCGAAGTAAATAATACTTCATCGTTAACAATTAATATTTATTTTAGTGCTAACAATAGTTCCACATTTTTTACTAATTATCCGCTGAAGTGTACTTGTAATGGCGCATCACAAACTAAAAATGTATCTCATCCAAAAGGTGGAAGCTGTAGTGTTTCATTTACTTTTAATAATATAAAACATAACAGTGATGGCTCAAAAAGTGTATCTTGGTCTTGGTCTTGTGCAACAGGTACAAGTGTTCTAGGTACAATTAAAGATAGCGGTACAAAAAAATTAACGAAAATAAATCGTGAAAGTAAGATTAATACTTCAAATTGGTCTACAGCTGAAACACCAGTAGAAGAATCAAAAATACTTCAAATTGAAAAATATAATGATAATTATTATCATAAATTATTAGTTTATGTAGGTAATGTATTAGTTGCTACTAGAACAGGTATTGACGGCGATTATTCTTTTCAATTTACTCAAGAAGAATTAACTAATAATGTTTATCCTAATATTACTTCAAATATGGCAGCGATTAATTTTATGCTATATACATATACAGATGATACTATGGAAGAACAAGTTGGCGATTATTCTGGAGTATGGTATAGAGGGACTATAATTAATGCTAATCCAATATTTAATAATTTTACTTATGAAGATAGCAATTCAACTACAATTGCTTTAACTAATAATAGTAATAAGATAGTTCAAGGATATTCTACATTAAAAGTTACTATACCAGTTGAAGATAAAGCGACAGGACAAAAAGGTGCTTTAATTAGCGGCTATAATATCGGTAATTATTCGGTTGCTTATTCCGATACCACAGATGTAGTAAAAGAAATACCAAACTATTCAAGTGAAAATATAGTTGTATCTGCAGTCGATTCGAGAGGTAATTCTAAGTCAATTACAAAATTATTTACTGATAATTTCATTAATTATACAGATGTAGTTATATTAAATTGTGAAGTTAATCGTGAGGACGAAATAGGCGAACAAGTTAAAATCAAATTCAATGGTACTTGGTGGCAAAATAATTTTGGTGGTGCAAATGGCGACGGCATTCTTAATGAATTGACTGCTATTTATCAATATCAAACGGGTAATGGCGAATTTATTAATGGAACTACACCATTAACATTAAATATTAGCGAATTTGGTAAATTCAGTTGTGAACAATACATAGTTGGTGATACTGGTAACGGCTTTAATATATCTAATTCTTATAATATCAGAATAATAGTTAGTGATAAATTATCATCAAAATCTAATACCAAAGAATTAATTGCTGGAGAGCCAGCAATAGCGATATTTGGAAATAAGATCGCATTACACAATAAATATGATGAAAGTAGAGAAGATATACCTATTCAGTTATATGGAAATTCAGATGTGCAAGGAAATTTTACCATTAACGGAAAAAACGTTTATCCAAATCAAAATATAATTTGTGTAACTAATTCTTCTGAATATATATTAAAAGAAACAAATATATATGAACAAATACAAAATCTAGTTATTGAAAATCAATTAGGTAGTGATTTATCTTTAGTAGATAATGCTATTGTTATAGGAAAGGGCATATCTAAAGTAATTGCAAATTTTAGTTTAATTTATGATGGTTCTGGTGGTGTTGGTAGTAAATTTGTGAGACTATCTAAAAATGAAATTGATAATGCATATAGAATGGTTTCTAAATCAACCTTTTCTACATCAGGAACGCAAAACTATAGAATTTTTATGGATAGTGGAGAAGTGTTAATTGATGTAGTTGAAGGAGATAAAATAATGCTTTTTGCCTATGGTACTAAAAATGATGAAATAGCAAGAAACACTTATAATTATTTTATATTTACCGTTAGGGCAGTGGCATAAAGGTGAACAAATGCAAGATATGACATTAAATCAAATAGCGGAATTTTTGAAATGGCTCGTCACTTTTGGCGGGTCTATTTGCACTATTCTATTCGCTTTCAAAAAGATATTAGATAAATCAATGCAACCGATACAAAAAAAGATGGATGAATTAGATATTAATATACATAAAAAAATTGATGAAATTGATATTCACCAATGCAAAAACTTTTTAGTAAGATTTTTGGCTGATGTAGAACGTGGTCAAAAAATGGATGATATAGAAATCAAACGGGCTTATGACGTTTACGAACACTATACAAAAGATTTGAAGCAAAATTCTTATATACACGATAAATGGGAACGATTGATGAAATGAAGTGGTTTATTAAATTACTTTTTGGTAAAAAATATTTTATTAAATATACTGATAAATTAAAAAATGATGAAATAGTAATATTTGGTCATAAAATTTATATTTCAAAAGAGGTGATAAAGGATGACAAATATAGAGCTAAAAAATAAATTATTAGATATCGTTAATAACTATAATACAATTTACGGTATGGGAACTTGGGGATGGATTGTTACTCAATCAGCAATAGATAGAAAAGTTAAAGAAAGTTCTTGGTGGACAACCAGTAAAATAAATATAGTCAAGAAAGTAATTGGTAAAAATTATTTTATGTTTGATTGTATTGGATTAATCAAAGGTATACTATGGGGGTGGAAAGGAAGCAATGCTATTTATGGCGGAGCAGGTTACGCTTGTAATGGAGTTTCAGATGTTAATACTGAAGGTATGCTTGCTAAATGTACTAACGTGTCAACTAATTTTAAAGACATAGAAATTGGAGAATATTTATGGATGAATGGTCATTGCGCAATTTATATTGGCGATGGATTGTGTGTTGAATGCACTCCAATTTGGAAAAACGGAGTACAAATAACTGCGGTGGCAAATATCGGCAAGAAATCTGGTTATAACAGTCGTACTTGGACAAAACATGGTAAATTGCCTTATATAACTTATGAAAAAGAAGAAGTTAAACAATATAAAATTATTGTGGATAAAATACCTGTTTACACAAATTCAAGCAATGCTAAAAATAATAAAAAATCGGTTGGTACTTGGAGTAAAGGAACATACTATGTTTTTAATGAAGCATATGGAATGATTAATATTACTAAAACTATTGGAGTTGCTGGTGCTTGGATAAATCCTGCGGATAATGTAATTAAAGAAGTAGAACCACCAAAGGAAGAAGTTGAAGAAAAGCCAATTGAAACTCCTACTGAAGAAGTTAAACCTCC
>CALVSP010000013.1 GCA_944359065.1 uncultured Bacilli bacterium | reverse complement strand
TTAAAAGAAGCTAAAAACAAATGTAAACCAGTTTTACTAGAACCAATCATGAAAGTTCAAGTAGTAGTTCCTGATGAATATTTAGGTGCTGTTATGGGTGAACTTACATCAAGAAGAGGTCGTCCACTTGGCCAAGAATCAAGAGGAAATGCTTTAGCTATCGATGCAATGGTACCTTTAGCTGAAATGTTTGGTTATGCTACAAGTTTAAGAAGTAATACTCAAGGTAGAGGTAACTTTACAATGGTATTTGATCATTATGAAGAAGTACCTCGTAATATCGCCGAAGATATTATCAAAAAAAATGGTACAAATTAATATAAAAGTATTGAAATTTTATGTTAATTAGTATAAAATTAAATATGAAATTAAATAAGGAGGAAAATTAATATGGCAAAACAAAAATTTGATCGTTCAAAACCACATGTTAACATTGGTACAATTGGACACGTAGATCATGGTAAAACTACATTAACTGCTGCTATTACAAAATATTTAGCAAGCAAAGGACAAGCTGACTTTGTTGATTATGCAAATATCGATAAAGCTCCAGAAGAAAGAGAAAGAGGTATTACAATTAATACTTCACACGTTGAATATCAAACTGATAAGAGACACTATGCTCACGTAGACTGCCCAGGACACGCTGATTATGTTAAAAACATGATTACAGGTGCTGCTCAAATGGATGGTGCTATCTTAGTTATTGCTGCTACAGATGGACCTATGGCTCAAACTCGTGAACACATCTTATTATCACGTCAAGTTGGTGTACCTCGTATGGTAGTATTCATGAACAAATGTGATATGGTTGATGATGAAGAATTATTAGATTTAGTTGAAATGGAAATTCGTGAATTATTAAATGAATATGGTTTCGATGGTGATAATACTCCAATTATCAGAGGTTCTGCATTAAAAGCATTAGAAGGAGATGCAGTATATCAAGAAAAAATCCAAGAATTAATGGATGCTGTTGATACATGGATTGAAACTCCAGCACGTGATGTTGATAAACCATTCTTAATGCCAATTGAAGATGTATTTACAATCACAGGTCGTGGAACTGTTGTTACAGGACGTGTTGAAAGAGGACAATTAAAATTAAATGATGAAGTTGAAATCGTTGGTTTAAAAGCTACTAAGAAAACAGTTGTTACAGGAATTGAAATGTTCCGTAAACAATTAGATTATGCTGAAGCAGGAGATAATGCAGGTGTATTATTACGTGGTATTTCTCGTGACGAAGTTGAAAGAGGTCAAGTATTAGCTAAACCAGGAACAGTTACTCCTCATACTAAATTCAAAGCTAAAGTTTATATCTTAACTAAAGAAGAAGGAGGACGTCATAAACCATTCTTTACAAATTATCGTCCACAATTCTATTTCAGAACTACAGATGTAACTGGTGTTATTGAATTACCTCAAGGAACTGAAATGGTTATGCCAGGTGACAACGTTGAAATTACAGTTGAATTAATTGCTCCAATTGCTATCGAAAACGGAACTAAATTCTCTATCCGTGAAGGTGGACATACAGTTGGTGCAGGTAACGTTACTGAAATTATTAAATAGTTAGGTTAATTCCTAACTTTTTTAATTATTAAAAAAAGCAAGTTATTTTATTATTTTATCAACTTGCTTTTTATTAAATTTTTTAAAGGAACATAATTGCGATATAAATTATAATTTCTTTTATGTGTTACTAATTCAAAATCACCAGCATATTCATACATTTTTGCTCCAAATCCTAGTTTAAATTCATCTAATCCTGCATATTTTTTACTATCTATACTCATGTTTGACATTCCGCCAAGATTGAATTTAACATATCCCATTTTTTTATACATATCAATTATTTGCCAAATTAATAAATGTTTAGAATTGTATTTTTTAAATTTATTATCATAGCCATCAACCAAAATAGAAATTTCATTATCTTGTTTAATTATTAAGGCACATGAGGTTATTACTCCTTCTGGATATTGTCTTAGAAGATTAGTTGCGTTTATTAATTCATTTTTATATTGATTCAAGTATTTATCAGTACTTATTTTTTTTGTAATAATTTTTTTATTATTTACTTTAGTTTTTTTAATAATTAAACTATTTAAATAGTTGCTCTGTTGTTCATAATAATTTAATTTTTTTTGTGTAACTTCTAGGAAAAATTTAGTATCTAATTTTGTATAATATAATTCAATCATATTTCTCTTAGAATAAAAACCGTAACAATCTTTAAAATAATTTAAATCTCTAGTATATTTATCTTTAGTAAACTCATATAGTTTGTTTAATTGATTGACATCACCTTTATATACTTTAATTCCATTTCTAATTGCACTTCTAATTTTAGTGCGATATTCTTTTTTAACATTTTTAAATAATTCATTAATTGGTTTATTTAAATCAATTATAGCTTCAAACCTTGGCTTTAATGCTTCAAAAAAGTTATTGTATCCCAAATGATAATATCCATTATGTTTTAGAGTTTGAAACATTAATTCATATTTTGGATTATTATATAACATTTGACCTTCAAAATCATAAATCGCTTTAATTACTAAAGGATTTATTTTTATTCCCATTATCCCTTTTTTGCCTAAATAATTTTTAATCTTGTTACTAAATTCTTTTAATATATCAAAATCTTCATAGTTTAAAATAAATCCTCTTGGGGCATAAGCATATTTAAATCCTTCCTCTTTTCTTATTAAAATTAAAGTTGCAGCTTTCACAATATTATCTTTTAATAACCCTAAAAGTACTGAATCAAATCCTTGATTATGCATAATAAAACCATATTCTGGAGTTTGATAAATTGATTTTAAAGGGCAATTTGTAATAAAATTGATAAATTCCTGATTGGTTAATTCTCTAAATTCCATAAACTTCACCTAAATAAAATTATATCATATTGTTCACAAAAAGTCATATAAATTATGTTTAGTAATATAATTTGTTTAGGTGATGATATGAAAGTAGGACTACCTAAAGGGCTATACTATTATTATTGTCAAAAATGGGTATATTTTTTTAATGAATTAAATGTTGAAGTAATAAGCTATGATACAACAAAAGAAATAATTGAATTAGGGAATGAAATAGCTAATAGTGAGATGTGTTTATCGATGAAAATATTTTTAGGTCATATTAAATATTTAATAGATAAATGTGATTATATTTTAATCCCAAATTTACATTATGATAAAAAAAATCAAATGTGTGCGAATTTTAATTGCCTATATGATTTAGTAAATAATTTTTTTAATGTAAAACTATTAACTTTTGATAATGCAAAAGAAATTAAAAATTATTTAAAAATTGGTAAAGAATTAGGTTTTAATACTAAACAGATTAAAAAGGCTTATTCTATAGCGAATATTAAGTATAACAAAAATTTAAAAAAGTTAAAAATAGAAAATATAAATAAATTAAATAGTATCAATAAAAAAATATTGCTAGTTGGGCATTCTTATAATATTCGTGATAAATATTTAGGTGAAGTTATTGATTTGTTTAAAAAATTTAATGTAGATATTATTTATAGTGATTTATTTGATGATGATTATTATTTTTATTTATCTAAAGATTTATATTGGAAATATAGTAAGGTAAATGTTTCAAGTGTCATATATTGTAAAGAACAAGTTGATGGGATTGTATTTTTTACGACATTCCCTTGTGGGCTTGATAGTTTAGTTAATGAATTAGTTATGCGCAAAATAGATAAACCTTATTTAAATTTGGTAATCGATGATTTGGATTCTTTAGCAGGAATGGAAACTAGAATAGAAAGTTTTGTTGATATCCTTGAACAAAATTAAAGTATCATTTCCTCATATGGGAGATTATTATGTTCCTGCTAAATATTTATTAAATAAAATAGTTGCTGCTGATATTTTAGTTGCCCCTTTAATAACAGCTAAAACAATTGAATTAGGTAGTAAATATAGTCCTGATTTTGTGTGTACACCGTTTAAATATACATTAGGAACAATGATTGAAGCGTTAGATGAGGGGGCTAATATATTAATACAATTTGGTGGTGGGTGTAGGTATGGTTATTATAGTGAATTACAAGAACAAATATTAAAAGATTTAGGATATAAATTTGAATTATTGAATTTGGTTACTAATGGTAAAGCAAATATTAAAAGAATTTATAAAATGATAAAAAGAATCGATAAAAAGTTTAATATTTTTAAAGGATTATATTATCTATTTATAACAATTAAAATGGTTAAATATATGGATAAAATAGATGATTATATAAGAAAAAATATCGGTTTTGAAATAAATAAAGGTAGTTTTAGTAATTTAAAACAAGAAATGTTAGAAAAATTTACCTTAGTTAATAATCCTTTTAGTTTATATATTTTGTATAAAAAATATTTTAATAAATTTAAAAAAATTAAAATAAATAAACCGAAAGACTGTTTAAAAGTTGGAATAATAGGGGAGTTATATACTTTAATGGAACCCTTTAGTAATTATTATTTAGAAAAAGAATTAGCAGCATATAATATTGAATTAAAAAGATTTACTAATGTAACTTATTTGTTGCTTAAATTTAAAAAGATAAATAAAAAAGCATTAAAAAAATCTAAAAAATATATGAAATATCAGTTTAGTGCGGATGCATCTAGTAATGTATATTGGACTAAATATTTGTGTGATAAAAAATATGATGGAATTATTCATATCAAATCTAGTTTTTGTACTCCTGAAATTGGCGTTATGCCGATATTAGATAAAATAGCTAATGAAAATAATGTTCCATTAATTCATTTTAGTTTCGACGCTAATACAAGTGAAGTAGGAATAAAAACTAGATTAGAGGCTTTTTATGATATGATAGAAATGAGGAGAAAATGAATTGTTATTTAGGAGTAGATATTGGAAGTATTTCTACTAAAGGTGTAATAATTGATGAAAATAATAATATTATTACTTCTTCTTATATTTGGACAGAAGGAAATCCTGTTAATGCGGTAAAGAAATTAGTTAATATATTAAAAAATAATTTAGATAAAAAATATGTTGTTAAAGGTATCGGAACAACTGGTAGCGCTAGGAAGTTGATCGGTTTATTATTAGATGCTAATGTTGTTAAAAATGAAATTATGGCTCATGCTATAGGTACTTTATCTATTTATCCTGATGTTAAAACGATACTTGAAATAGGTGGTCAAGATTCAAAAATAATTTTACTTAATAATGGAATTATAACTGATTATGCGATGAATACTTTATGTGCTGCTGGAACTGGATCTTTTTTATCAAGTCAAGCAAAAAGATTAAATATAAATATCGAAGATTTTGGCCCTCTTGCTTTAAAAAGTAATAATCCTGTTAAAATTGCGGCAAGATGCACAGTTTTTGCTGAATCAGATTTAATTCATAAAGCCCAAGTTGGTTATAAAAAAGAAGATATTGTTGCAGGATTATGCAAAAGCATAGTTTTAAATTATTTAAATAATGTTGGTAAAGGTAAAAATATAAAATCGCCAGTTATATTTCAAGGTGGTGTTTCTAAAAATTTAGGAGTTTTAAAATATTTTAAAGAAATATTAAATACCGATGTCATAGTTGATCCTAATAGTCATTTAATGGGAGCATTAGGAATTGCTATATTAGCTAAAAAAAATAGTATTGGAAAAACATATGATTTAAATATTCAAAATATTTCATTTGATACTAAAGCAATCGATTGTGGGGGATGTAGTAATAATTGTGAATTATTAAAAATTTTTAAAGATAATAAGTTAATTGATATATGGGGAAATAGGTGTGATAAGTTTATAAAAAATTAGTTCAAATTTATTTTGAACTTTTTGTATACTAGGAAAGTTTTTTGAAAAATTTTAAATAAGCATATTGACATACATATGTTCGTGTGGTAGAATTGATTCACGGTGGTGATAAAATGAAAATATATAAAGCATATAAATTTAGATTATATCCAAATAAGGAACAACAAGAATTAATAAATAAAACTTTAGGATGCACTAGATTTGTTTATAATACAATGCTATATGAAAAAGAAACGACATATAAAGAAAAGAAAATAACTAAACAAAAATTTGATTGTATAAAAGAACTACCAATTCTAAAACAAACATATCCTTGGTTAATGGAAGTAGATAGTATAGCATTAAGAACAACAATATTTGATTTAGAAGATGCGTTTAAAAATTTTTATCGAACCAAAAATTATCCAAAATATAAAAATAAATACAGTAAAAATAGTTATCGTACAAGCTATGTAAAAAACAATTATAAAAATAAGATATATGAAAATATTAAATTAGATATAATAAACAAAACAATTACCTTACCAAAATTAAAGAATATGAAAATAAGAGGTTATCGCAAAACAAAAGAAATAAAGGGAAGAATAATAAGCGCCACAGTAAGTAAAGAAATAAATAGATACTATGTATCAGTACTATATGAGGAAGAATTAGAAGAAAAAAATATAGTACCAACTAAGGTAGTAGGCATAGACTTAGGAATAAAGGCTTTAGTAATAACAAGTTATGGCGAAAAATACGAAAATAAAAAATATATTACTAAATATGAAAACAAGATAAAAAACTTACAAAAATGGCTAAGTAAAAAAGAAAAAGGAAGTAAAAATTATTATAAAGTAAAAAATAAAATAAAAGAAATATATAAAAAGTTAAAAAATGCTCGAAAATACATAATACATAAAATAACAAAAGAAATAGTAAATAATAACGACTTAATAATAACTGAAAATCTTCAAATAAAGAAATTAATCGAAAGAAAAGAGATGTCCAAATATATAAGTGATGCAAGTTTAAGTGAAATAATAAGACAATTAAAATATAAAAGTAAATGGCAAAATAAACATTTCTATCAAATAGACACATATTATCCAAGTAGTCAAATATGTAGTCATTGTAATATTAAAAATAAAAAAATAAAAGACTTAAACAAAAGAAACTGGACTTGCAGTAACTGTAAAAATGAAAATGACAGAGACATCAATGCCGCGATAAATATAATGTGGGAAGGGTTGATAAATAATATTAAGTTGTTCATATGAACAAACATCAAAAAATTTCACTGCAAATATAGTTAAAAAAAGAAACAAGTACGGTAGCAACTATCGGAAATTAGTCTCTGGAGGAAAAAGCAAAAGCAACCGAAGAAGGAGAAAAATCTGATCGCGAGATTAGATGCAGTCAAATCTATTTGACACTTATTCAATATTTATTGTCAAAATTACATATTGTAATTAAAAAAGATGTAATTTGTGATATAATTATAAAAGTGGTGGTATGAATGAAATTAAGTATTAATCGAATTATTTTAACAGTTATATATTTATTAACGCTTTTATTTTTAATTTTTATTATAAGTACTAATATGCTTCCTTTAAAATATTTAATTGGTATATTTGTAGTACTTTTATTATTTGATGTTGGTTTATTTTTCTTACTATTTAAAAAGAAAAAGAAGAAAAATATAATTGGTTATATATTAGGTGGCATTTTAGTTGTTATTTTGTTTGCTTTATTTTATTATTTAAATATAACTTTAGGATTTTTTAAAGGATTTGGAACTAATAAATATAAAGAGGAAAATTATTTAGTTTTAGTATTACAGGATAGTAGTTTTCAAGAGTTAACTGATATAACCAATATTGGTTATACATCTAATGAATTATCTAATATAAATGAAGCGTTAAATAAATTAAATGAAGAAATTACGATTGAAAATAAAGAATTTGAAAATAATGCTCTTTTATTTGATAGTTTAATAAACGAAGAGATTGATTCAGTTTTAATTGAAGAATCTTCAATGACTCTTATATATGAACAAAATGAAGATTATGAAGGTAAATTTAGAACTCTTTATACAATTAATATAAAAACAGAAATAGAGATTACTAAAGATGCTGATGTTACTAACCAAACTTTTTCAGTTTATATAAGTGGTATTGATTCATATGGAAGTATTGCAACTGTATCTAGAAGTGATGTTAATATCATAGCGACAATTAATCCTAAAACTAAACAAATTTTATTAATTTCTGCACCTCGTGATTATTATGTTCAATTAAGAGGAACTACAGGATATAAAGATAAACTAACACATGCTGGGTTATATGGTGTCGAAACATCGGTTGGGACTTTAGAAGATTTATTAGATACAGATATCAATTATTATTTCCGTGTTAATTTTTCCTCTTTAGAAAAAATAGTTGATGCTTTAGGTGGTGTTGATGTATATTCTAAATATAGTTTTACTAGTTCGAAAGCAACTGGTGGAACATACTATTTTTCTAAAGGTTATAATCATATGAATGGTAAACAAGCATTATCTTTCTCACGTGAAAGAAAAGCATTACCTGGTGGTGATAGGGCTCGTGGAATTAATCAACAAGCGGTTATCGATGGTGTAATTAGAAAAGCTACTAGTCCTGCTATTATAACAGGATATAGTAAAATATTAAATTCTTTAACTGGTACTTTTCAAACTAATATGAGTGATAGCGATATTCAAAAATTAATTAAAATGCAATTAAATGATATGGCTAGTTGGAATATTACAAGTTATAATTTAGATGGAACTGATGGTAGTGAATATACTTATTCTTATCCAACTCAAGAATTATATGTAATGAATCCTTTAGAAGAAACAGTTACTGAAGCCCAAAATTTAATCGATAGAGTTATTGCTGGCGAGTTATTAGAAAGCAGTTATGATAAAGAGGCTAGTGATGTTAATGATCCTGTTTATGTTGAACCAAAACCAGATCCAGAGCCTGAAGAACCAAGTTTAACAGGTAACTTACCAGTAATTAGTTTTGATGAAACACCTTTAGTTATTATAAAGGGTCAAAAAATTGATTTATTAAGTGATGTAACTGTTACTGATAAAGAAGATGGAATATTGATTCCAACAGTAACTATTGTTGATACTAGTATTTTAGTGGAAGGAACACATATTATAACTTATTCAGTAACTGATAGTGATAATAATACAGTCACTAAAAATCGAACCTTAATTGTAAAATTAGATTTAAATGGTGATGGTATACCAGATGATGTTGTAACTCCTTCCGAGTAATATTTGACAAATATTAAATATTTTGTTAAAATTAATAACATTGAAAACGAGGAAGAGAAATAGTAATAAAATTAATTATTTATAGTGAGTTATCGGTTGGTGGAAGATAATAATAATATTTTATGAACGCGTCTTGGAGTTTTAAAGCAGATCTGCTATAAAGATTAAAGTGTATAGAGTTTCTATAAAATAAGGTGGTACCGCGATATTTCGTCCTTATATTATAGGGACTTTTTAATTTGAAAGGGTGATATTATGTACAAAGACTATATAATTAAATTAGTTAGTGAAATAATTAAGGATAAAGAAATTATCGTTGAAACGCCACCCAAACCAAATATGGGTGATTATAGTGTTCCATGTTTTTCATTTAAAGATGAAAATAATAAAAATCCTTTAGAAATAAGTAAAATGATTAAAGAAAATATAAAAGATACTGAAAATATATTTTCTAAAATTGATGTGGTGGGACCCTATGTTAATTTTTATTTAAATTATGATAAAGTAAGTAGTGTTATTAAAGATATAATTAATAATAAGAATTATGGTTCTTTAAATCAAGGACATAATGATGCTTTATTAATTGAACACACTTCTACAAATCCCAATGCTGAACCACATATGGGAAGATGTCGTAATAGTTTAATTGGTGACTTTTTAGCTCGTCTATTTAAATTCACTGGTTATGATGTAGAAAGACATTATTTTATTAATGATTTAGGTAAAAAAATAGCACTATTAGTAATTGGTGTTGAAAAGTATGGATTAAAAGATGATTCTTTTAAAAGTATTTTAGATGTTTATGTTAAAATATCTAGTGATGCGAAAACAGATTCTTTATTAGAACAACAAGCATTTGATTATTTAGAAAAAGTTGAAAATGGTAATCAAGAAATGGTCGATAAATTTAAAAACATTACTGATAAATGTGTTAAAGGACAAATGAAAATATATAATGAATTAGATATTTATTTTGATATATTTACACATGAATCAGATTATGTTTATAATCATTATTTAACTAATATTTTAAATAAATTAGATGAAAAAGGAAAACTTAGAGTTGATGAAAATGGAAGAAATTATGTTGATTTAAGTGGTTATGATATTCCAACTAAAGAGCCTGTTTTAGTTTTAACAAGATCTAATAAAACTTCATTATATCCAATTAAAGATATTGCTTATACGATGCATAAAATGGATTTAAATAATAAAAATAACTATATTGTCTTAGGAGAAGACCAAGAAGTTTATATGAAACAAATCGAAGCAACACTAGATATATTAGGCTATAAAGCACCTAAATTAATTAGTTATTCCTATGTTTTATTAGATGGCGATAAAATGAGTACTTGTAATGGCACATTAGTATTAGTTACTGATTTTATGCAAGCGTTAAAGGATAAAATTAAATTAGAATTTAAAAATAGAAATTTAGAGTGTAGTGATGAAACATTAAAAACTTTAACAAATGCTTGTATTAAATATACGATGTTAAATGTATCAAGAAAAAAAATAGTTAACTTTAATTTTGAAAATGCTACAAGTTTTCAAGGAGAATCAGCAATCTATATTTTATATAGTATCGTAAGAATTAATTCTATTTTAAGAAACAATAAATATACTAATGTTGAAATAAAATTAACTGATGAGTTAGAATATAAAATAGTTAAAGATTTAATTGAATTCCCAAATTTAGTAAACGATTTATTAAAAACTGCTGAACCAGTATTATTAACTAAATATATCTTTAACGTAACTCAAAAATTTTCTTCATATTATGAAAAAGTAAATATCAGCAATATAGAAGATGAACAGATAAAGTATTCTAAATTAATGTTATTAGAAGCTATTAAAATAGTTTTAACTAATGGACTTAATATATTAGGAATTAAGACAATAGAAAAAATGTAGGTGAATTATGATGTGTGATGATTATGTTGTTTTCGATATTGAAACAACGGGATTAAATAAAGATTTTGATAAAATAATTGAAATTGGAGCATTAAAATATCGAAATAATATTTTAGTAAGTGAGTTTAATTATTTAGTTAATCCTAAAATAAAAATACCAGAAGTAATTACTACTATAACTGGTATTAAAGATATTGATTTAATAACTGCAGATTCAATCGATATTGTTTTACCAAAATTTATTGATTTTATAGAAGATTTACCTTTAATTGCTCACAATAGTGAATTTGATTTAGGATTTATAAATACTAATTTAAAATTATTAGGGATGAACAAATTAACTAACAAAAATATTGATACTTTATTGTTAGCTAAAAAATATTTACCGCAAATGTATAATTATAAATTAGAAACATTAAAAAAATATTTTAAAATAAATCAAGTTTCTCATCGCGCAGTAGGGGATTGTTATACGGCAAATTATGTTTATCAAGAATGTAAAAAAAGATGTGTTAAATAACATATCTTTTTATTCTAATGATTTTAAGCCTAATTTACCTTTTAATGAGTTATATAAAGCTTCCGCACCTATAATCGAAATAAATCCACACCATAATGAATTAATGATACCTAAGTTAGTAAAAGATAGGGCAAATAAAAATCCCACAAAAAATTCGATTATAGCATAAATTAAATTATTTGTAACATTAAATTTAGTTTTTAAAAATTGAATTGCTTGTGTGGCTATAAAACCGGATGTAATTGAAGAAGTAATAATACTCATAAATAAATCAACGTTCATCATCCATCAACCTTTCCCATTTATCTTTTATAAAGGAATTACCCTTTAAGTCATTGATATAGTGATCATATACTTCATATGCTCTATTTATTTGACTATCAGTTATTTTTTCATTATTTTCTTTTCGTGCTAAAAAATCTACTAAAAAGTTTTTACATTGGTTTTTTTCTAATTCATTTATTTTTTTATAAATTGGATTAAATATTTTATTGATATTTGATAAGATAACTCCAACTGCAACAATTAAAGAAGATAATTTTATAATTAAATCTAAAATATCCATTTTTTTTCACCTATATTAAATTATGAAGAGTAAAAAAAATCAATTATTTATTTTAACTAATTTCCTTTACTTTATTAAGTTTTTTTTGTATAATTAGTATGGTGGAAGGTATGCAAGAAAGATTAAATTATCTATTAGATGATAAATTAAATATGATTAAAAATAAGACAATTTTAATTATAGGTTTAGGTGGCGTTGGGAGTTATGCGTTAGAAACTCTAGCTAGAACTTATTTTAAAAAAATAATTATTGTCGATAACGATAAAATAGATATATCTAATTTGAATAGGCAATTAATGACTAATATTGATAATATCGGATTATATAAAACTGATGTATGGCTTGATAGAATAAAAAAAATAAATCCTGATTGTGAAGTTATTAAAATTACAGAATTTATTACGAAAGATAATTTAAATTTATTATTTAATTATAAAGTAGATTATGTAATTGATGCTTGTGATACTTTAGAAACTAAAAAAGAAATAATTAAATATTGTTTGAAAAATAAGATTAAATTTATTTCATCAATGGGAATGGCTAATAGAGTTGATGCTAGTAAAATAAAAATAAGTTATTTAGATAAAACTTGTTATGATCCTTTAGCTAAAAAATTAAGAAATTTAATTAAAAAAGAAAATATTAAAGGAAAAATACCAGTAGTTTATAGTGAAGAACAACCTATAAAAATCGATAAATTAGGTTCGATTAGTTATGTTGTCGGTACTGCCGGTTTATTATGCACAAATTATGTTATAAATGATATATTAAAAGAGGTTAACAATGAAAGAGATAATAAAAATAATTAAAAATTTAGATGGCAAAATTTTAGGTATTGGTTTAGATGAAACATTAACTAAAGAAATTGAAAATAATGATAAAATTGTCGAATGTAATCTATTAAATTCATATGTTAAAGGAAAAAATAAATTTAGTTTATTTAATAAGACAATCAATATTAAAAAAATAAGAAAAGTTTTTAAAAAGAAAAAACTTAATTATATCATTTGTAATTATGATGAAATAAGTAAATATTTTAATACGTTTGTTAAAGATAGTATTTATATTAATAATAAAAAAATATATTATTTTGGCAATGTTGATATTGAATTATTGAAATACAAATACAATAGATACGATACTAATATTGTTATTAAAAATAAAAATTTAATTGAGATTGATACTAGTAAGGCTAAAAATAATTTTATTAAAGATATTTATTATAGATTGAAGGATTTTAAATCTCGATTAATTGAATTAATTGGCGATATTTTAATGAATTAGGAGGAATTTTATGAAAAAAGGTTTTACGTTAGCAGAATTATTGGGAGTTATTGTTATTCTAGGAGCATTAATGTTGGTAATTATTCCTTTGGTATCAACTGCTATTAAAGGTGGAAATGAAGAGTTATATAACAGTCAAATCGAAAGTATTAAACTTTCATTAGAATCGTGGATGAGTGATAATCAAAAACCGAATGAAGGAGAGTATATTACTTTGAGTTTAAGTCAATTAAAAGAAGCTGGCTTGGTTGAATTAGATATTACCAATCCGAAAACAAAAGAATTATTTCCTAATGATATGATTTTAAAAATAATAAATAATAATGGTACAATCGAATATGAAGTTAATGAAAATGGTAGTAACACTAATGATTATGAATCTATTACTAGTATAAAAGTTAATGGTGATGTATTAGAATATGTTGAATTAGGTAGTACTTATACTGATTTAGGCGTAACTGCTAAAGATACTAGTAATAATGTGGTAACTAATGTCACAACTACTATAACACCAACTTTAAATGTTAGCAAAAAAGGCCTTTATTTAGTAACATACAAAACTAATGATAATGTTGTATATCGAACTATCGTCGTAAGAGATACTAAAGGACCAGAAATAACTTTTAATAATAATTTAGAAATGACTTATGAGCAATCTAAAACATATGATTTTAAGTCAGATATAACAGTAACAGATAATAGTAATGAAGAAGTTAGTGTTACAGTTGAAACTAATATTAAACCTTTAGCTGGAGATTATACAGTTAAATATATTGCTAAAGATTCTTCTGGCAATGAGACTATCAAATTAAGAAAAGTAACGATAAAGGAGTAAGCATTATGTACTTAAAAGCAATTAAAGCACATGGATTTAAATCATTTGCTGATAAAACAATCATTGAATTAGATAATAAAATAACTGGTATTGTTGGGCCTAATGGTAGCGGTAAAAGTAACGTTGTCGATGCAGTAAGATGGGTATTAGGAGAGCAATCAGTAAAATCATTAAGAGGCGATGGAAATATGACAGATGTCATATTTTCTGGTAGTAAATCAAGAAATCCTTCTAATGTTGCTTCAGTTACTTTAATTTTTGATAATCTAGATAAATATTTACCTTTAGAATTTAATGAAGTAGCCATCAAAAGAAGAGTATACAAAGATGGTAGTAACGAATATTTTATCAATAATGAAAAAGTAAGATTAAAAGATATTACTAATTTATTATTAGATAGTGGTGTGGCAAAAGAAAGTTTTAATATTATTTCACAAGGTAAAATTGAAGAAATATTATCTAATAAGCCAGATGATCGAAGAATAGTTTTTGAAGAGGCTTCAGGTGTTTTAAAATATAAAAGAAGAAAAGAAGATGCTTTAAGAAAATTAGATAGAACTCATAATAATATGAATAGAATAAATGATATTATAAAAGAGTTAGAAGATCGTATTGAACCTTTAAAAGAGCAAAAGGAAAAAGCTTTAAAATATAACGAATTAAATATTGAATTAGAAAATATTGAAATTGCTTTAATAAGTGAAGATATAACTAATTTAAATTTTGATTATCAAAATAATAAAAACAAAATTGAAGATTTAAAACTAGAAATATCAAAATTAACTACAGATAATAGTAAATATGAAGTAAAAGTAGAAGAATATAAGAAAAATATTATCAATTTAGATAATGAAATTAAAAAATATCAAGATTATTTAATTAAATTAACTAGTGAAGTTGAAAAAATAAATAGTCGTAAAGCAATTATTTTAGAACGCCAAAAATATAATGTGGAAAATAGCAAAGTTCACGAAAATTTAGTAATGTTAAAAGAAAAAGAATTACAATTAACTGCTTTTTTAAATAATTTAAAAAATGAAAAAACAATAATTGAAAATGAAATAATTGAAGTAAGTAAAAAAATTGATACTTTAAATGTTGAATTAAATAATATTAAAAATAGTAAAAATAAATTAAATTTAGATTTACAAAATATATTAAGGACTAACAATAATTTAAATTTACAAATAGAATCATTAAAATATAGTATCGATAATAATAGTAGTTTACCAACTTCCGTAAAAAAAGTTTTAGATAATCCTAAATTAAGAGGCATTCACGATATAATTGGCAATTTATTTGATGTCGAAGAAAAATATTCTTTAGCAATTTCTACTGCCTTAGGTGTAGCTTCTACTAATATTGTAGTTGATAATGAAATATGCGCTAAAGAAGCAATTAGTTATTTAAAAGAAAATAAATTAGGTCGCGCAACTTTTTTTCCTTTAAATATCATTAAACCAAAATATATTGATATCGAAATTAATTTAAATGGTTTTATCGATGCTGCTAGTAATTTAATTAAGTATGATTCTAAATATTCTAGTATAATATTAAATCAACTAGGCAACGTCTTAGTTGTTGATAATATCGATAATGCTAATATAATTGCTAAATATATTAATTACAAATATCGAATAGTTACTTTAGATGGCGAATTGTTACACGTTGGTGGATCTTTAACTGGTGGTAATTTAGCTAAAACAAGAAATATTATTTTAGAAAAATATGAACTAGAAAATAAATTAAAAGAGGCTAATTTATTATCCGATAATATAAGTAAGATTGAAGAACAAATAAATGCAATTGACAATAATTATAAAGAGATAGAAGATAAAATATATTTAATTAATAAAGAAAAATTGAGTAAAGAAGTAACTTTATCTAATTTAAAAAATGAAATAGTTACAAAAGAAGAAAATTTAAAAAATGTTACTTATGAAATAATGGGCAATAATAATATATTAGATGATAAATTAAAAGAAGAAGAGCAACAAGTATTAAAAGAATATTACGATACCTTAGAAAATAAAAATAAAGTTAGTTTATATTTGAATAATTTACTTAAGAAAAAAGATGATTTAAATAGTGAATTATCAGATTATGAGTTAACGATTAAAAAAGAAAATAGTCTATATAACGAGAAAAAAGAAACATTAAATAATTTAGAAATTTCTGTTAATAGATTAGATGTTAAATTAGATAATTTATTAAATAGTTTATCAGAAAATTATGCAATTACATATGAAACAGCTATAACTCGTTATAAATTAGATATGGATATTGATATAGCTAGAAATAAAGTAAATAGTTTAAAAAGACAGATTAAAGAAATTGGTATGGTTAATTTGGGAGCTATTGAAGAATTTGATACGGTTAATGAAAGATATGAATTTTTACTTAATCAAAGAGATGATCTAACTAAAGCCGAAAACACTTTATTAGAAATTATATCAGAAATGGACAAAGTAATGGAAAAAGATTTTCTTAAAACATTTAAAGTTATCAAAGAAAATTTCAATACCACTTTTAAGGAATTATTTAAAGGTGGTAGTGCCGATTTAAAACTTACTGATCCTAATAATATTTTAGAAACAGGAATTGAAATTATTGCTTCACCTCCAGGTAAGAAACTAACCACTATTTCCTTATTATCAGGTGGCGAAAAAACCTTTACAGCAATTAGTTTATTGTTTGCCATATTAAAATCAAAACCAGTTCCATTTTGTATATTAGATGAAGTAGAAGCAGCATTAGATGATGTTAATGTTGATTCGTTTGGTAAATATGTATGTAATTTAAAGGATAAAACTCAATTTATAATTATTACTCATAAGAAAAAAACGATGGAATATGTCGATACTTTATATGGTATTACAATGCAAGAATCTGGCGTTAGTAAGTTAGTAAGCGTAAAATTAGAAGAAATTAACTGAATAAAAAATTATTCAGTTTTTATGTATTAAAAATTGACATTGAAAACAAAAAAATATATAATAAATGCACATTTTTTGATATAGAATGGTGGTGAAACTATGGATCAAATTATAGCGGAAAATAATGAAATAAAAGAAGAAGTTCTAAAAAAAGTAGAAGTTGGGCAATTAATAAATTATACAGAGTTTTTAAAACTATATGAGCCATATAAAGAAAAAATAAGTGAAAAAGATTTTGCTCAAATATTAGGAATAAACTATAGCAACTATTTGCGTATTAAAAATCGAGATTCAATAACAAAAGTATTTAAAATAGAATATTCAAATTTAACAAAAGAAGAAATGGAAAAAATAAAATTAGAAGTATTAAAAAAAGTTAAAGTAGGTCAATTAATAAATTATGCAGAATTTTTAAAACTCTATGAACCATATAAAGAAAAAATAAGTGAAAAAGACTTTGCTCAAATATTAGGAATAAATTATGGCAACTATATGAATATTAAAACTCACGGAACAAAAGCTAAAATATTTAAAAAGGAATATATAAATATAAGTGAAGAAGAAAAAGAAAAAATAAAAACAGAAATTTTAAAAAAAGTAAAAGTAGGACAATCAGTAAATTATGTTGAATTTTTAGAACTCTATGAACTATATAAAGAAAAAATAAGTGAAAAAGACTTTGCTCAAATATTAGGAATAAATTATGTCAACTATAAAAATATTAAAAATCGAGGATTAAGAACAAAAGTATTTAAAATAGAATATTCAAATTTAATAAAAGAAGAAAAAGAACAAATAAAAGAAGAAGTATTAAAAAAAGTAAAAGTAGGACAATTGATAAATTATACAGAGTTTTTAAAACTCTATGAACCATATAAAGAAAAAATGAGTGAAAAAGACTTTGCTCAAATATTAGGGATAAATTATGGTAACTATATGCATATTAAAAATGAAGGAACAAAAGCTAAAATATTTAAAAAGGAATATATGAATATAAGTGAAGAAGAAAAAGAACAAATAAAAGAAGAAGTATTAAAAAAAGTAAAAGTAGAACAATTGATAAATTATGCAGAATTTTTAAAACTCTATGAACCATATAAAGAAAAAATAACAAAAATCGATTTTGCTCAAATATTAGGAATAAATTATGGTAACTATATGAATATTAAAAATCAAGGATCAAGAACAAAAGTATTTAAAATAGAATATCCAAATTTAACAAAAGAAGAAAAGAAAAAAATCAAAGAAGAAGTATTAAAAAAAGTAAAAGTAGGACAATTGATAAATTATGCTGAGTTTTTAAAACTATATAAGCCATATAAAGAAAAAATAACAGAAATAGATTTTTCCAGCACTTTAGGTATAAGTTATAGTAGTTATAAGAATATTAAAAATCAAGGAACAAAAGCAATAATAAATGACAATGAAGAAAAAATTAAAAATGATAGAATAAAATATTTAGTTAGAGAATCAAGATATTATTCTTTAAATGAATTAAGCGAAATAGCTAAGAAATATGAAATAAGTTTAAATGAACTTTTTCAAATAGTTTTTAATTACAAGAAAGATAGTTATATAGCAGATTTAATCGAAATAATAAATTTACATGGTAAAATATGGATTGGAAATATAAATTGCAGTAAAGAATTTTCTAACGAGTATGCTCAATATATGATAAATACAGCAATAAAAATAAGTAATATGTATTGTAGAAAATATAAGTATTACGTTGTGAAAGAAGATATTATAAGTGATTCTATAATGTATATAATTGAAAAATGTGGATATGTTGAAAAAAATTATACAGATGAAAAGCAAATAAAACAAATAATTTATAATTTAATTAGAAAATATATAAAAAATTATTTTTTATGGAGCAATATTAAAACATATTCGATATTTGGTATAGATCAAGATGGCGAAGAAGTTAGTGTGTTTGATAAAGGGATTAAAGATGATTCTATTAATGTAGAAAAAGAAGTGGTCGAAAGTATGTTACATGAAGAACAAAAATTATTAGTTGACAATTCGTTAGAAGAATCATGCTTAAAATTGTTAAAAAAATATTTAGAACTTGGATATAGAGAAAATCAAGCTATAGTTGAAGTTAGCAATTTAGTGGGAATTGATATTAAAGAATTACTTGAAATGTTAAAAAAATATTTAATAGAAAAAAATCAAGTTAAAGAAACAAGTAAAGGGGAATATGTTTTAAAATAATATTAATTTTTATATAAAAATATGATATAATTAAAAAGAGCCTACAAACTCTCACATTTGGAGGTTTTTTTATGTCAAGATTTATTTTTGTAACTGGTGGTGTTGTATCAGGATTAGGTAAAGGAATAACTGCATCTAGTATTGCTTTATTGTTGAAGGCAAGAGGATATAAGGTGTTTATGCAAAAATTTGATCCTTATATTAATGTTGATCCCGGTACTATGTCTCCTTACCAACACGGTGAAGTTTTTGTAACTTATGATGGCGCTGAAACAGATTTGGATTTAGGTCACTATGAAAGGTTTATTGACGAAGAATTAAATTATTCTTCTAATTGTACAACTGGTAAAATATTTTCTTCTGTTATCGAAAAAGAACGAAGAGGGGATTATTTAGGTGCAACTGTTCAATTTGTTCCTCATATAACAAATGAGATTAAAAATAAATTTTTTGAAGCAAGTTCTACTAGCAATGCAGATTTTGTAATAATTGAAATTGGAGGAACGATTGGTGATATTGAATCACAAGTTTATTTAGAAGCTTTAAGGCAACTAAGAAATGATTTAGGTAAAGAAAAAACTTTATTTGTTCATACTACTTTAATACCATATATTTATGGTTCAAATGAATTAAAAACTAAACCAACGCAGCATTCGGTAATTGAATTAAGAAGTTTAGGAATACAACCAGATGTTTTAGTTTGCCGTTGTCCTTATAAATTAGATTTTGATATAAAAAAGAAATTAAGTTTGTATTGTAGCATTGATACAAGTAACATAATAGATGCAGTTGATACAAAGAATATATATCAAATACCAATAAATTTTTATAACCAAAAATTAGATGAAGTTATTTTAAAGCAATTTAATTTAGATATTAAAAAATCTAATATCAAATATTGGCAAGATTTAGTTAATAAAGTGGATAATTTAAAAGAAGAAGTTGAAATTGCTCTAGTTGGAAAATATGTTGAATTACATGATGCTTATATATCGGTAGTAGAAAGTTTAAAACACGCAGGTTATAAATATAATACAAAAATTAAAATTAATTGGATAGATTCTGAAAAAATAGGTAATGTTGCAGAAACACTAAAAAATAGTAAAGGTATTATTGTTCCTGGTGGTTTTGGAAGTAGGGGAATTGAAGGTAAAATTAATGCAATAAAATATGCAAGAGAAAATAATATTCCTTTTTTAGGCATTTGCTTAGGTATGCAATTAGCGTGTATAGAGTTTGCCAGAAATGTTTGCAATATAACTGAAGCAAATTCGACAGAGTTTGATGAAACAACCAATGATCCTATAATTGATTTAATGAGTGATCAAAAACAGATAATTAATATAGGTGGAACTCTAAGGTTGGGTAATTATGATTGTAAAATAAAAAAAGAATCTTTAGCTTATAGATTATATGATAAAGAATTTATAAAGGAAAGACATAGACATCGCTACGAATTTAATAATACTTATAAAAAAATATTAGAAAAGAAAGGTTTTGTATTTTCAGGAATTAATGAAAAATCTAATTTAGTTGAAATAATTGAATATGAAAATCATCCATTTTTTATTGCTTGTCAGTTTCATCCCGAATTTAAAAGTAGACCAACTAGACCTCATCCTTTATTTGATGGTTTTATAAAAAGTAGTATAGAAAAAAGCGCTAAATAACGCTTTTTTAAATTAACCTAATTTCATTTTCATTGAAAAATGGTTTATTTTTATTAATTCGATCATAAAATAATATTCCATTTAAATGATCGATTTCGTGTTGAAAGGCAATAGATAATTCTTCTCTTGCTCTTACCTTTATTTTATTACCATCAATATCATATCCTTCAATGGTAACTCTCGCATATCTTGGAACATGTCCTTCTACTTCACGATTAACTGATAAACATCCTTCGCCAACTTCAGCAGCAATTAATTCATTTGAATAAGATATTATTTTAGGATTAACAAAGACATATTCATCGAAAGTTCCTTCTTCTACTTCATGAACTATTATGATAATTCTTTTATTTATTCCAAGTTGTGGGAAAGCTAATCCCATACCAGGCCTTAATTCATATTTTTCGGCTAATTCTTCTATTTGACTATAAGTTAATTCATCAATAGATCTTTTTATTAATTCTTTTTCTTTATCTGATAATGGGAAAGTAGCATCTTTACTAACCATTCTTAATCTTTTATCTTTTTCATCTAATATATCTAATTTTTTAAACATAAGACCAACTCCAATAACAACTAGTATTTTACCACATTTTTAAAAATTTGCAAAATAAAAGGAAGATTATCTTCCTTGACATGGTGATTGAGTGTGGCAGCCACAGTTGCCTTCGAATGCTCTAGCACCAATGATTATTACTAATAAAATGAATAAAACTAAAATGATGGCAGCTCCATAACCAGAACCGTATCCATAACCATATGGTTGATTATAGCCATAACCACTGTATCCTCCGTAGTAATACATACTATTACCTCCTTCTAGCTAATATATTTTATTTTTATTTGGATAAATGGTTCGTTTAAAATACCTAAATTTTAATATTTTTATTTTCAAATTAATAAATATGTGATATTATATTATAAGGTGGAAGGTATGAAAAAGTTCGTAAAAAACCTCAAAAATATATTTGGCAAAATGGATAGGGCTTTATTTATCGTTACTATTTTGTTTTTTTTGTTCGGTTTATTAAATATAGTAACTGCTTCAAGTCGTGAGGCAGTAGTTAGATATGAAGTGTCTACCTATCATTATTTTTTTAAGCAATTAGAAATGTTGATTGGTGGTCTTATTATTTCGTATATCATTTTAAATATGAAAACTAAAGTTTATAAAAATTTAATTTGGCTCGCTTATGTTATCGTTTTAGGTTTAGTGTTGTTATTATTTCCTTTTGGAAAAGAAGTAAATGGGGCAACTAACTGGTTACCTGTTCCTGGATTAGGTACAATTCAGCCTAGTGAATTAGCTAAACCGGTAATGATTGTTTTATTTGCTATATTATTTGAACAAAATTATCGAATTTTAAGTTCGGATAGTTCTAAAAAATGGTCAAAAATAGGATTAATACTTTTTATAGCATTTTTAATTCCTATTTTAACTTTTAGTCAAAAAGACTTAGGTGGTGCCTTAATCATGATGGGTATATTTGGTGTATTGTTTTTATCTAGTCCGATTAGAAGAATCGATAAAGTTAAAATAATATGTTTAATGATAGGTTTTTGTATAGTTGGTATGTCGGCTATAGTCATGAAACAAGGATATTTATTAAGTGATGCTCAATTATCAAGATTTGATTTTTTTAATCCTTGTTCGAAATACGAAACGACAGGTTATCAAGTTTGTAACGGTTTTATCGCTTTAAATGATGGGGGAATATTTGGTTTAGGAATTGGTAAAAGTAAACAAAAATATTCTTATATTCCAGAGCCCCATACTGATAGTATATTTGCTATTATCGGTGAAGAATATGGAGCTATAAAATGCAGTTTTATTTTTATTGCTTATGTGTTTGTTTTATTTAGAATATTAAAAACAGCAACTAACGCTACAACAATTAGAGGTAGATATATGTGTTTAGGAATAGCTACTTATATATTCTTACATATATTTATTAATCTAGGAGGTTTATTTGGTATTATCCCATTAACAGGTGTTCCTTTACCGTTTTTATCTTATGGTGGAACATATGCGATTAGTTTAATGTGTGCTTTAGCAGTAGTTCAAAGAGTACATATGGAAACAAAATTAGAAAAATTTAAATTGAATCGTTAAAATGACAAATTTTTAATGATTCTTTTTTTATAATTTAAATGAGGTGATTATTATACGAAAATATATTTAGATTTAATTATGATTTTAAATTTTATTTTTGATTTTTTATTATTGTTAGCAGTCTCGGTTATATTAAGAAGAAATGTAAGTATTTATAAAATATTAGGTGGTGCTTTTATAGGTGGCATTAGTATTTTATTTTTATTTGTAAGTAATTCTTTATTGTTATTCTTATATAAAATAGTTGTGAGTATCATTATGGTAATAATTAGTTTTGGGTTTAAAAATATAAAATATACTTTAAAAAATATAATATATCTTTATATGACGAGTATTGTTTTAGGTGGATTTTTGTATTTTTTAAATGTCGAATTTTCGTATAAGCAATATGGTATTATATTTATCAACAATGGATTATCGATCAATGTTATTTTTTTAATCATATTTAGTCCAATTATTATATATATTTATATTAAACAAGGATTATGGTTAAAAAATAATTATAGTAATTACTATAAAATAAATATATATTATAAAGATAAAAAATATTTATTTAATTCATTTTTAGATACTGGTAATAATTTAGTTACACCTATAACAAATAAGCCGGTAATTTTAATTGATAAAAATATTAAAGTCGATAATTTTTTTTATATACCTTATAAATGTGTGAAAGGAGATGGCTTAATTAAGTGTTTTAAAGTCGATAAAATAGAGATAGAAGGAATGATTAAAAATAATGTAATCGTGGGAATTTTAAAAGATAAAATAAAAATTGATGGCGTTGATTGTTTACTTAATAAAAAAATATTGGAGGGATAAATGTTAACAAAATTAAAAAATTTAATTATAAAATTATTCACACAAGAAGTTTTTTATGTTGGTAGTGCGGATAAATTACCTGCTCCCTTATCAAAAGAAGATGAAATATTATATGTCACAAAATCGATGGCAGGTGATGAATTTGCGCGTGCTAAATTAATTGAACATAATTTAAGATTGGTAGTTTTTTTGGCAAAGAAATATGAAAATACGAAAGTTGATTTAGAAGATTTAGTTAGTATTGGAACAATTGGATTAATTAAAGGCGTCAATACATATAAATTAGATAAAAATATCAAACTTGCTACTTATGCTTCAAGATGTATCGATAATGAAATATTGATGTTTTTAAGAAAGAATAAAAAAAGAAAAGGTGAAGTTAGTTTTGAAGATAGTTTAAGTTATGATGCGGAAGGTAATGAACTACATTTAGAAGATATATTAGGTACTGAACCGGATATTGTTACAAAAGGTTTAGAAGAAGAAACTAATAAAAAATTATTATATGAAGAGATAAATCATTTAAACGATAGAGATAAAGAAATAATGGTTTTAAGATACGGACTATATGATAATGAAGAAAAAACACAAAAAGAAGTAGCCGAAATGTTAGGCATATCACAATCTTACATTTCAAGAATTGAAAAGAAAGTAATTAGAAGACTTAAGAGAATAAATAGTTAAGTCTTTTTCTCTTGACAAGATATTAATAATAGTGTATAAATTATATTCGAGGAGTGATAATATTGAAATTAGTTATTGTTGAGTCCCCAAGTAAAAGTAAAACAATCGAAAAATATCTAGGTAAAGACTATGAAGTTTTATCTAGTAAAGGACATATAAGAGATTTATCTACTAAAGGAAAATATGGACTAGGAGTCGATATTGAAAATGACTTTAAGCCAGATTATATAACTATTAAAGGTAAATCAAAATTAATTAACGACTTAAAAAAAGAAGTAAAAAAAGCGGATTTTGTCTATCTTGCTACCGATCCTGATCGTGAGGGAGAAGCTATATCTTGGCATTTGTTTGACACTTTAAAATTAAAAGATGAAAACTATCAAAGAATAGTGTTCAACGAAATAACAAAAGATGCAGTTATTAACTCATTTAAACACGCTCGAAAAATAGATCAAGATTTAGTTAATAGTCAAGAAACAAGAAGAATATTAGATCGAATAATTGGATTTAGATTAAGTAAGTTAATGCAAGCTAAAACAGATGGTACTAGTGCTGGTAGAGTACAAAGTGTAGCTTTAAAATTAATCGTCGATAAAGAACGAGAAATAAGTAAATTTATTCCAGAAGAATATTGGACAATTACCGGAATATTTAAAGATTTTGAAGCAGATTTATTTAATTATAATAATAAAGATATTAAAATTAAAACTGAGTCTGAAGCTAACGAAATATTAGATAAATTAGGTAATACTTTTAAAATAGTTAGTGTCGATAAAAAGAATAAAAATAAAAAATCTAATCCACCATTTATTACAAGTACATTACAAAGATTAGCTTCTAATAAATTAGGATTTAATGCTAAAAAAACAATGTCTTTAGCACAAAAATTATATGAAGGAATCGAACTTAAAGATGAAACAGTCGGACTTATTTCTTATATGAGAACCGATTCGGTTAGATTATCTGACGAATTTATTAAATCAACCTATGGTTATATCAAAGACAAATTTGGTGAGGAATATATCGGCTATGTTAAGTCTAATAAAAATATGGACAATGTTCAAGATGCTCACGAAGCAATTAGACCAACTAGTATTAATCGAACTCCTGAATCAGTAAAACCATATCTATCTAATGATGAATATAAATTGTATAAAATGATTTATTATCGTGCTTTAGCAAGTTTAATGAAAGATGCTACAACTATTAATACAACAGTCATTTTAGATAACAATAATTATCAATTTAAAGCAACTGGTCAAATTATCGATTTTGATGGTTATTTAAAGGTATATAGCGACTATGAAGATACTAAAGATAAGATTTTACCTCCTTTAGAAACGTATAATTCTAATGTGTTAGTATCTAATGAAATAACAAAAGAACAACATTTTACGAAACCACCAAGTAGATATACGGAAGCAAAATTGATCGAAGAAATGGAAAAATTAGGTATCGGAAGACCTAGTACCTATGCGACAACAATGGAAACATTAAAACAAAGAAATTATGTAACTGTCGAAGATAAAAAATTTATTCCTACTGATATTGGTATTGAAATAACTGATAAATTACAAGAATGTTTTAGTCATTTAATCAATGTAGAATATACAGCTAATATGGAAGATGACTTAGATAAAATTGCTGAAGGTAAAGAAAATTGGGTAAAAACATTAAGAGATTTTTATAATGATTTTGAGCCAGCTTTAAAAAATGCTTTTAATTTGTTACCTAAAAAAGAGGCTACCAAAACTGGTGAAATATGTCCAGAATGTGGTAGTGATTTAGTAATAAGAAAAGGAAAATATGGTGAATTTATAGCTTGTAGCAATTATCCTAATTGTAAATATATTAAACCGAGTGAAATAAAAGAAATTATCGATTGCCCTAATTGTGATGGGAAAATAATTGAGAAAAAAAGTAAAAAAGGTAAAATATTTTATGGATGCAATAATTTTCCTAAATGTAAAACTGCTTTTTGGGATAAGCCTATTAATGAAAAATGTCCAAATTGTAATAGTTTGTTGACTATTAAAGGCAAAAAAATAAAGTGTTCTAGTTGCGATTATGTTAAAGAAGATTAGTTTCTTCTTTTTTCTTGACTTTTTAATAGTTATTATTTAAAATATATAATATTATTTAGGAGGTTAATATGTTTTAAAAAAATTATATGAGGCAACACTTTCAAATGGCGTAACTATTGATAGTGAAGATAATCAAAATCTTATTTTAATTCCTGAACTACTTCAACAAAACTTTGAAACTTTACCAAACTTTTATAATAATATTAACTATAATATGGATGAATTTGTATTGGAAAATTTAAAAGATTTGTTTGTAATTGTAATAGATGATAAAATTGGTTATGCAAGCATAAAAAATGACAAAATCAGAGTAGTAATTCCTTGCATATATGATTATGTTGGTAAATTTAATGAAGGTTTAGCGGCTGTAGTAATAAATAAAAAATATGGTTTTATAAATCAAAATGGCGATAATATAACTTCGTTCAAATATAAGTTTGCATATGATTTTAAATATGGCTATGCAATAGTGGAAAATAATGATAAATATGGCGTAATAAATAAAAAAGGAAATGAAATATTGCCGTGTATTTATGATGCGATTTCTATATTTTCAAGTAATTTTATGGGAGCTAAAAAAGATGGTAAATGGGAAATTTTAAATGAGAAAGGTTTAAAAATTACACCTTATAAATATGATATAGTTTATTGTGATAATGATTTTACAATAGTATCAAATGAAGGTAAATTTGGTGTAGTTAATAAACTTGGTAAAGAGATTGTACCAATTATTTATGATAAAATATCTATATTTTCAAATAATTTAATTAAAATAAATAGAAATAAAAAATGGGGAATTTTAAATAAAGACGGTAAAGAAATTGTACCTTGTATATATAAGTATATTTCAGATTTTTCTGAAGGTTTAGCAGCGGTATTGAAAAATGGTTTATATGGATTTATTAACGAGAAAGGAAATGAAGTAATTCCATGTCAATATACTTTTGTCCTTTATTTTAGTAATGGTCTAGTTGCAGTTGAAAAAAATGGTAAATGGGGTTTTATTAATGAATATGGTATAGAAGTTATAGAGTGTATTTATGATCATGTAACTAGTTTTTCAAATGGTTATGCAATTGTAACATTAAATGGACAAACATTTTGTATAAATAAGTCAGGTAAAAAATTACAAATAGAATTATTACCTATTGAAAAACAAAAATTATTATTGTCATATTTGACTTTTAATTTGGATTTTGCTGTTGCTTATAATTTAGCAAGTAATAAATTGTTTCCAATTAAATCGTTAGATGAAAAACTATTAATAAGTAATAATAATTTTAGTCTAAAACTTGATTGGGCGGATGCTGAAACAATAAAAGAATTTATCAAAAAATGATAATTTTTTTTATTTAAAAATTAAGTTTATTTATTGACTCAATAATCTTTAAAATGTTATAATTTATTCGAAAGTAAAGATAGATTTTAAAATAGGTGGTGGCAATATGGAACGAACTTTAAGTTTAGTTTTAGATGAAGAGGACAAAATAAGTTTAACTTTAATGAAAAAAGAAGCAAATGATATAGATGATTTTACAACTAAAAATTTTGAAAATTCTGATCAAATAAGAGAATTTTACAAAGATAAAATCGCTAATTTTTTAGAAGAAAATAAAAATTACATTAAAGAAATAACTAAAAGAACTGGTAGAAAATTTAGAGGAAGAATTGTTATATTAGAAGCTAAAGAAATGAATTCGTCGCTTTACTTTGTTGAAAAAAGAGTTTTATATAAAAAACACATAATTGCTTTCAAGGATATGGTTGCTGATAAATCTACTATGTTAAAATTTTTACAACTAGAAAAAATAGGTTTTAATCAATATGGTTTTAGAAAACTTATTTCACCTTTTTTGACGCGAGAAATAATCACAACTAATTTTAAAGTAAAAAGTAGAGTTGATTTCATTAGAAGAGAAATAAAAAATAATAGAAGAAATTTTTATGATGTTTTAAGAATTATTACAAAAGCGTATGAAATTGAAAGAAAAAAACGAAGTTTACCAACAATCGAAGCAATTTATGAAAAACATAAAACATCTTCAAAAAAAATAACAAATGAAACAACGCCTAAAGATGAAGAAAAAGAATTTTTTAGTATTGATGGATTTTTTTATCCTACTGATGACATTCCTTTTGATTTAGAGCAATTAGAAAATTTAGATTCAGAGTTTAGACCAGATGGATTAGGTCCAAATGAAAGAATTAGATAGTTTTTGTAAATATTTAGAAGGTAAATGTTATTCAGAAAATACAATTTCAAATTATCGAAAAGATTTAAATTTATTTCTTAATTTTTCAAATAATAAAATTGATGTTGATTATTCATTTATTCGAACCTACCTTCAATATTTACATAATAAAAAATATACTAACAAAAGTATTGCAAGACATATTAGTAGTTTGAAAAGCTTTTATAAATTTCTATCTAAAAATGAATTTGTTAAAGATAATCCTTGTTTATTAATAAGTAATCCTAAAATTGAAAAAAAATTACCTAATTATATAAACTATAATGATTTAGAAGTATTGTTTACTATTCCAGATAAAAATGATGTTTTAGGTTTACGAAATTTGCTTATTTTAGAACTTTTATATTCAACGGGAATAAGAGTAAGTGAATTAGTTAATATTAAATTAAGTGATATTGATTTTAATAATAATAGAATTTTTATTTTGGGAAAAGGTAATAAAGAAAGATATGTATTATATGGTAAAATTTGTAGCAATTTACTAAAAGAATATTTAGAAAAAAGCAGAAATAAATTAAATAAAAACAGTGAATATTTATTACTCAATAAATTTGGTAATAAAATAACTGATCGAGCTATTAGAATGATTATTGATGATATTGTTAAAAAAAGTTGCTTAAAATTAAATGTCTCACCACATACATTAAGACATACTTTCGCAACTCATTTATTAAATGAAGGTGCTGATTTAAAAATAGTTCAGGAATTATTAGGACATGAAAATATATCAACTACTGGTATATATACTCATGTTTCTAATGAACATTTAAGAAAAGTTTATTTGGATACACATCCACGAGCAAAGAAGGAGTAATATTATGGCAAAATTATATTTTAATTACGGTGCAATGAGTGCTGGAAAAACGATTGATGTAATCACTACAGTTTATAAATATAATTCTCGAGGAATGAAAGCTTTATTAATAAAACCAGCAACTGATACAAAAGGTAATAATAAAGTGACTTCTAGAATTGGAATGGAAAAAGAGGTTGACATTCTTTTAAAACCAGAAGATAGTTTAATTGATTATATAAAAAGATATGACAATGTAACTTGTTTAGTAATAGATGAGTCACAATTCTTAACCGAGAAACAAGTTTTTGAATTAGTTATAATAACAAAAATTTTAGAAATCCCAGTAGTTTGTTTTGGATTGAAAGTTGATTTTAGAGGAAATTTATTTCCTGGTAGTGAAGCATTAATTAGATATGCGGATTCATTAAAGGAAATGGTTGCAATTTGTGATTGTGGTAAAAAAGCAAGATTTAATGCTAGAAAAATAAATGGAGAATATGTTTATGATGGTGGTCAAGTTTATATTGGTGAAGA
>CALVSP010000012.1 GCA_944359065.1 uncultured Bacilli bacterium | reverse complement strand
TAACTTTTGAGAGATTAGTAGAATTGTATGAAAAACCAATTTCAGGAACATTTGATAAAAAACATTTATGTGACATTCATAAATATCTTTTTGGTGATTTATATCCTTTTGCTGGTAAATATAGAACTGTTTATATGACAAAGCCAGGATCTTATTTTGTAAGTGAAAAAGAAATTGATTACCATTTAGATCTTGTTTTAAAAGAAATGCAAGACGATTTTAAAAATTGTCATAATTTGCAAGATTATTCTATTTTTTTAGCGCAATTTTATTATGATTTATTGACAATTCATCCATTTAGAGAAGGTAATGGTAGAACAATAAGAGAATTTATGCGAGAATTTGTTGAAGCTAATATTCCAGATTATACGTTGGATTGGTCAAAAATGAAAAAAAAAGATTTAGAGGAAGCAATGAAGAATGCTCGTTATTCGAAAACATTATTAATTATGCAATTTGAGAAGGCGTTGATAAAAGAAAAAAAAGAATCTAAGACAATTTAGATTTTTTTGTAAAGTGCAATTGATTTTTAAAAAATTAATGTGTATACTTATATTAGTAGGTGAGTATATGTTCAAAAAAAAATTTAAAAAAACAAAACCATCTTTATTTAAAAGTTTTTATTATGCTTTTGAAGGTATAAGAGTAAATATATTAAATGAAAGAAATTTATGTATTCATTTTATGGTAATGTTATTAGTAATAGCTTTTGGATTTATTTTAAATATAAGTAAAACAGAATGGCTAATATGTATATTGCTATTTGGTTTTGTTATAACTTTAGAATTAATGAATACTGCTATTGAAACAGCAATCGATATTTGTATGCCAGAAATTAATCCCAAAGCTAAGTTAGCAAAAGATACATCAGCCGGTGCGGTATTAGTAGTTGCTATGGTATCAGTAGTAATTGGTATTATGATTTTTGGACCAAAATTATTAGAAATATGGAGGAATTTATGATTAATCAAACAATTTTTAGAGCATATGATATAAGAGGAATTTATAATGAACAAATAACTGATGAAACGGCTTATATATTAGGTAAAAGTTTTGGTAGTTATGTAAAGTTGAGAGGAAAAAAAGAAGTTTTAGTTGGATATGATAATAGGTTATCATCTCCTAATTTAGCTAATAATCTTATTAAAGGATTATTAGAAACAGGTGTTAATGTGACTAATTTAGGTTTGGTTACAACGCCAATGTACTATTATGCAAGACAACATTTAAATAAATGGGCAGCAATTATGATTACAGCTTCTCATAATCCAAGTAATCATAATGGATTTAAAATTTCGTTTGATGAAAATGGTAATGCTGCAGGCGAGGAAATAATTGCATTTAGGGACTTTACTAATAAAAATGATTTTGTAAAAGGAAATGGTATTTTATCAAATTATGATATTAAAAATGAATATATTGATTTAATAGTCAATAATTTAAAAATAAATAAAAATATTAAAGCAGTATTCGATTGTGGTAATGGAACTGTATCAGTTATTATAAAAGAAATATTAGACAAATTAAATATAACTTATGATTTATTATATTGTGATAGTGATCCAACTTTCCCTAATCATCATCCTGATCCATCAATAAGTTCTAATTTAGTTGATATTCAAAAAAGAGTAGTGGAACTAGGTTATGATATTGGTATTGCTATGGATGCTGATGGTGATCGAGTAAGAATAATTGATAATAAAGGAAATATTATTAATTCAGATGTTTATATGATAATGATGTATCGTTATTTAAAAGACAAAATAGTTAATAAAGCATTATATGATGTTAAATGTTCTAAATCTTTGATAGATGAGTTAAATAAATTAAATTACGAACATATTATGTATCGTACAGGTAATTCTTATATGTATCGTAAAATGCATGAAGAAAAAATAGAGTTTGCAGGAGAATATTCTGGTCATATGTGGTTTGGAGATAAATTCTATGGTTTTGATGATGGATTGTATGCTGGATTACGTATGGTTGAGTTATTATCAAATAGTAATAAAAATTTAGATGAATTATATAATGATATAAATTTATATTATGCAACTGATGAATTAAAAATAAATACGACCGAAGAGAAAAAATATCAAACAGTTGAGGAAGTAAAGAAATATGCTATTAATAAAAAATATAGATATAATGATATCGATGGAATAAGAGTCGAATTTGAAGATGGTTGGGCATTGATTAGATTTTCTAATACAGGTCCTATTATAAGCGCTAGATTTGAAGCCAATACTAAACAAAGATTACAAGAAATTAATGATGAATTTATGAAAATAATAAATACTTATTCTGTTTGAGTAAGTTTTTATTTGTAAAATATTAAATTATATAGTATAATCTTATATTGAGAAATGGGTGAATATTATGATAGAAAGATTAACTGCTATTGAAAAAAGATATAACGAAATAACTGAAGAGTTGATGAAACCAGAAAATATATCAGATATTAAAAAAGCTACTAGTTTATCTAAAGAGCAAGCAAGCTTAAAAGATGCTTATGATGCTTATCAAGAATATAAAAAAATAACTAATGATATTGAAGCTGCTAAAGAGATGGTAAAAGATCCAGAATTAGGAGAATTTGCTAAAGAGGAATTAGAAAGTAATCAAAACAAATTAGATAAGTTAGTTAAAGATATTGAAGTAATGTTATTACCAAAAGATCCAAATGACGGCAAAGATGTTATTGTTGAAATTAGGGGAGCAGCTGGTGGTGATGAAGGCAATATTTTTGCTGGTGATTTATTTGACATGTATAAAAAATTAGCAGAAAGAAATGGTTGGAAAATTGAGATAGTCGAAGAAGAAAAATCTGAAGCTGGCGGATACACTTTGATTAGTTTTATTGTAAGAGGTGAAAATGTTTATTCCAAATTAAAATATGAATCTGGGGCCCATCGTGTTCAAAGAGTACCAGTTACTGAAACACAAGGACGAGTTCATACATCAACTGCTACAGTTTTAGTTATGCCAGAAGCTGAAGAATTAGATTGTGATTTAGATATGAACGATGTTAGGGTTGATATAACAAGAAGTAGTGGTTGTGGTGGTCAAGGCGTTAATACAACTGATTCAGCCGTTAGATTAACGCATATCCCAACCGGAATTGTAGTTTATTCACAAACTGAAAGAAGTCAAATTAAAAATAAAGAAAAAGCCATTAAAATATTACAAACTCGTTTATATGATTTAAAAATGCAAGAAAGAGAAAAAGAAATGGGGGAAGAAAGAAGAAGTAAAATTGGTACTGGTGATAGATCAGAAAAAATAAGAACATACAATTATCCACAAAATCGTGTAACTGATCATCGTATTGGTTTTACCTTAAATACATTAGATAGAGTAATGCAGGGGGATATTGATAAAGTAATCGATGCATTAATAATTGAAGATCAAAATAGAAAATTAAGAGGAGAATAATTTGACTGATATTGAATATTTAAAAAAATATTTAGATTCTGATAAATTAGAAGAAGGTATTAATAAATTAAATCAAGGAATGCCAGTTCAATATATAGTTGGTGATGTTGAATTTTATGGTAGTATTATTGAAGTTAATGAAAATGTTTTAATACCTAGATTTGAAACAGAAGAATTAGTTGATCGGGTAATAAAAAGATTAAAAAATAAAAATAATTTAAATATAGTTGATTTAGGTACAGGAAGTGGATGTATTGCGATTTCTTTAGCTAAAAATTTAAATAGCAATGTTGATGCTGTGGATATTTCTAATGATGCTTTAGAAGTGGCTAAAAAAAATGCTATTAATAATAAGGTTAATATAAATTTTTATTTAGGGGATATGCTAAAACCATTAAATAAAAAATATGATGTTATTATAAGTAATCCACCATATATTGCTTATGATGAAGAAATTATGGATGTAGTTAAAAATAACGAACCACATCTTGCTTTATATGCAGATAATAATGGTTTATATTATTACGAACAAATATTAAAAAATGCTAAAAATTATTTAAAAAAAGATTATTTAATTGCTTTTGAAATAGGATATAAACAAGCAAAAAAAATAGAGTCTTTAGTTCATCAATATTTAAAATGTAATGTTACTATTGAAAAAGATTTATCTGGTAAAGATAGATATATATTTATCGAAAACTCTTAAATAGAGTTTTTTTAATGAAACTATTTAAAAAAATTATGAAATTTGATACAATATATTGGGTGGTAAAAATGGAAAAACTTGTCTTATTATTAAATCAAATTAAATTAGATGAAAACTTATTTAATTTTTTTAATGAAGGAAAATTAGATAAAATAGTAGGCAATAAAGATAAAACTTGTTATCATTTTTTTATTACTTTAAAAAATACTTTACCACTTACTACTTATATAGAATTTTTAAAATGTTTAAAAAATAATTTTAAAAACTATAAAGTAAGTGTTTCATTTAAAGTAGAAGATAAAAATAATGAATATATAAAAGATTATTACAATTATTTATTAAATCAAAACTTAAAAGAATATCCATTATTAGAAACTTTTATAACTGATAACTTAGATATAAATGAAAATGTAATTACTATTAAAGTAGCTAATAAAGCAGAAGAGATGAAATTTAAATCAATTGAAGTTAAATTAATTGATTTATTAAATAGTATTGGTTTTGATGATATAAATATAAATATTGTAATTGATGAGGAAAAAAGTAAAGAAATAAGGAAAGAAATCGAAGAAGCGAAAGTAGTTGAAGTACCAACAGAAAAAAAAGAAATTATTGAAATAATGGGTAGTTTTATACCAAAAGTAACTCACGAAATAAGTGGAATATTTGCTGAAGAAGATAATGTTAGTATCGAAGCTTATGTTTTTGGTATTGATGTATTTGAATCAAGTAAAACTAATTTTAAAATATTTACTTTAAAAATAACTGATTTTACTGATAGTATGTATGCGAAATTATTTGTTAAAGAACAAAGTGATTTTGATTTTTATAAGAAAAATATCAAAAATAATACTTGGTATAAATTTCGCGGATATACTAAATTTGATAAATATTCGAATGAAATTGTTTTAAATTTAAGAGATGTTAATAAAAGTGATAAAGTTATTGAAACACCTAAAGATGAAGCTTTAGAAAAAAGAGTTGAATTGCACGCTCATACGATGATGAGTCAAATGGATGGTGTTGTGGATGCTAAAACATTGGTTAAACAAGCTTATAAATGGGGCCATAAAGCTATTGCTATAACTGATCATAATGGTGCTCAAGCTTATCCTGATGTTTATCACTTAGTATGTGATTTAAATAAAGGAAAAGAAGATAAAGATAAATTTAAAGCGATATATGGAACGGAGTTAACTTTAATCGATGATAGTGTTAATATCGTAGTAAGAGAAAATGATTCTGTTTTATTAGATAATACATATGTCGTATTCGACTTTGAAACAACTGGTTTTAATGCTGGTGGTGGGGATACTATTATCGAAATAGGCGCTGTTAAAATACATAATGGCGAAATAATCGATAGATTTGATGAGTTAATAAATCCGGGAAGAAAATTACCTCCTAAAATAACTGAAGTTACTAATATAACTGATGAAATGTTAGAAGGAAAAGATAACGAAGAAAATGCTATTAAAAGATTTATTGCTTGGTATGGCGATTTACCAATGATTGCTCATAATGCTAAATTCGATACATCTTTTCTAGAAATGTGTTATAAAAAATATAATTTAGGTGAATATAAAAATACCGTTATCGATACCTTAGAATTATCAAGAGTATTAGATAGTAATTATGCTAGACATAATTTAACTGCTTTGGTAAAAAGATATGATGTTCCTTGGGATGAAGATGCTCATCATAGAGCTGATTATGATGCGGAAGGGACTGCTTTAGTATTTCATAAAATGATGCAAAAATTATCAAGTCAAAATATCGAAAAGGTATCACAATTAAATAAGATGATCGATAAAAGTGAAATTCATAAATATGGAAGAAGTTATCACGTTAATGTATTAGTTAAAAATAAAGTCGGATTAAAAAATCTATTTAAAATAATTTCTTTAGCCAATACTGTTTATTTATATAAGACACCTCGAATCTTAAGAAGTGTTTTAAATGAATTAAGAGAAGGTTTATTAATCGGTAGTGGTTGTTATGAAAGTGAAGTTTTTATTGAAGCAAAAAGTAAATCTGATGAAGAATTAGCCAATATTATAAATTTTTATGACTATGTTGAAGTACAACCAGTTGATGTTTATAGTCATTTATTACAAACTAATGATTTTGGCTCTAATATTGAAATAATGGAACAAATTAGAAAAATAATTAGGGTAACTAAAGATTCTGGTAAAATAATAGTTGCTACTGGTGATGTGCATCATTTATTTAAAGAAGATAAAATATATAGGGAAATCATCGTTAACCAAAAAGTACCAGGTGGGGGAAGACATCCTTTAGCTAAAAATAATATTACTGAAATACCTAGTCAACATTTTAGAACAACCGATGAAATGTTAGAAAATTTTGAGTTTTTAGATGAAGAAACAAGAAAAGAAATTGTTATAACCAATCCTAATAAAATAGCGGATATGGTTGAAATTATTGAGGTTATTATCGAAACAGGTGGTGTTCCTTTTTCGCCTAAAATCGATAAGTCAGTTGAAACTGTTACAGATTTGGTTTATACAAAAGCTAAAGATTGGTATGGTGATCCATTACCTTATAATATTGAAGAGCGAATTGCTAAAGAATTATATGGTGATGGTATATTTAATAGTATTAAAGAAGAATTAAAAAGAAATAATATTTCTAATATTGAAGAAGAAGGATTTAAAATACTACACGAAACAATATTACAAGGTTTTGATGCTGTTAAAGATAAAATTAGAAATGAAATTAAAATAACTGAGCCTGAGTTAAATGAAGAAGAAACTGAAAAAAAATTAAAGAAAACATTAGGTGGTATTATTGGTGGAGGCTTTGATGTTATTTATTTAATCGCCCAAAAATTAGTTAAAAAATCTAATGATGATGGTTTCTTAGTAGGTTCGCGTGGTTCGGTTGGTTCGTCATTCGTTGCAACAATGATGGGAATAACTGAAGTAAATCCATTACCTGCTCATTATCGTTGCCCAAATTGTAAGCATAGTGTCTTTGAGATAGATGGTGTACCACTAGCCAATACTTATTCTTCTGGTTTTGATTTACCTGATATGGAATGCCCAAAATGTCAAACTAAAATGTTAAAAGATGGTAATGATATGCCTTTCGCTACCTTTTTAGGATTTAATGCTGATAAAGTACCTGATATTGATTTAAACTTTTCCGATTTGAATCAAGCATCTGCTCACGAATATACTAAAGTTTTATTTGGTGAAGATAATGTATATCGCGCTGGTACTATTGGAACAGTTGCCGATAAAACAGCTTATGGTTTTGTAAAAGGCTATTGTGAAGATAAAGGAATAACTAAAAAATCTGCGGAAATAGAAAGATTAGCTATCGGTTGTACTGGTGTTAAAAGGACGACTGGTCAACATCCGGGAGGAATAGTCGTAATACCAGGATATATGGATGTTTTTGATTTTACGCCTTTCCAATATCCAGCAGATGATCCAAATAGTGCTTGGCGAACAACTCACTTTGATTACCACGCTATTGATCAAGATGTTCTAAAACTAGATATTTTAGGTCATTCCGATCCAACACAATTAAGAATGATTCAAGATTTATCTGGACACGATATAACAAAAGTTCCACTAGATGATAAAAAAACAATGGGAATTTTTCTATCACCAGAACCATTAGGTGTTACAAAAGAACAAATATTAAACGAAACAGGTACTTTAGGAATACCAGAATTTGGAACACCTTTTACAATTGGGTTAGTAGCGGAAACAAAACCAACTACATTTGCTGAATTAATTAAAATATCAGGTTTATCACACGGAACTGATGTATGGTTAGGTAATGCTCAAGAATTAATTAAAAACAATATCGTACCATTTAAAGAAGTAATCGGTTGTCGTGATGATATTATGGTATATTTAATGCAAAAGGGAATGAAACCAATTAAAGCATTTAAAATAATGGAATTTGTAAGAAAAGGAAAAGCTAGTAAAGAACCAGATAAATGGGTTGAATTTGAAACTGAAATGAAAGAAGCAGGCATAGAAGATTGGTATATTGATTCTTGTCGTAAGATAAAATATATGTTCCCGAAAGCCCACGCTACGGCTTATGTTACAAGTGCATTTAGAATTGCTTACTATAAAGTTCATTATCCAAGTTACTTTTATGCTTCTTGGTTTTCAACTAAAGCAACTGATTTTGATATCGAAACAATGATAAAAGGATACGATGCTATTAAAAATAGAATGCTTGAAATATCAAATAAAGGTTTTGATGCATCAAATAAAGAAAGTGGTATTTTAGAATGTTTAAAACTTGCTTTAGAAATGACAGCTAGAGGATTAAAATTTAAAAATATCGACTTAAATAAAAGTCAAGCAACGACATTTTGTTTAGATGAAGATAATAATTTAATTCCTCCTTTTAGTAGTATTGATGGCTTAGGTGATACTGTTGCTAAAACGATAGTAGAAGAAAGAAATAAAGGTGAATTTTTAAGTATCGAAGATTTACAAAAAAGAGGTAAAGTTTCAAGTACATTAATTGAAAAAATGCGTAGTATGCATATATTAGATAATTTAGATGAATCAAGTCAATTAAGTTTATTTTAATTGATTTTTTTCATATTTAAAAATATAAATAATATATTTAATTAAGAGGTGTTTCTATGGAAAAAAAATTACCGAAAGTTTTTGCTAATAAAATCGATAAAGAATTAAAAAATAATAAGACAGTTTATTACAATAAAAATGAAGAAAGAAAAATAGAAGAAAAAGATCCTTTATCTTCTATCTTGACAGTTAATCAAAAAATAAATCAAATTTTTTCTTCGGCTAGATATGTTTATAAAGCAGATGTTGTAATAACTACTAAAAATGGTAAATTAAATAAAAGAATAATTGGTAGAAATAGAAATGAATTAATTACAATGGATAATGAAGTTATAAATATTAATGATATATTAGATATTGAGTTTAAAAAAAACAACGATTAGTTTCGTTGTTTTTATAAGCATTCTACATATGTATCTTGTAAACATCTTAAACTACAAACACAATTTAAGTTCATAGTGAAGAAAGAATTAGTAGCTACATATGGAATTGCAGCTTGTGTAGTTGGATCGGTATTACTTGCTAATACTCTAAATGTCGCGCAGCATCCATCGATTTTTTCAATTCTAAATACATTTGAACAATTAGCTGGAACTACTGTTTGATTACAATCTGTTGTATCTTTAGTAGTTGGCATACTCCAAGGTGTACCATTACCACAACAAGTATATAACATTATTGGTCTAGTGTTACAAGTATAAGTAGTTGTGCCACAACCTAAAAATCCACGATCACATGTATCTAAACAAGAATCAGAACAATTTGCGTTTTGTTGTAAAATACAGATAACAGTTAATATTTCAGCAATGCATTTGCAAGATTCGTTTTCATTATTACACATAAAATCCACCCTTTCATTTTCTAATATAGCATATTCAACTATGACAAAAGGGTGTGAATTAAATACCTATATTTTTAAATATTACATATTGATAATTATTTAAAAATCATATATAATAAATATAGGTGAGGATATGAAAAGATTATTTTTTATGTTGTTAGTATTATTTTTATTATATTTAGGTATTCAATTTGCTTTTTATTGGTTTAGTGATGGCCAAGAAAATGAATATAAAATTAAAAAAGATAACAATACTTTTGAAATAAAAGAAATATCTGATTTTGATAACAATAATTATTTGTATGAAGTAAAAATAAAAGAAACTTTATTTTCTTTTCAAATATTTAATGATTATAATAAAAATTCAAAAGTACTAACGGATATATATTATTATAAAGATGATGAATATGAATGTATTTTACCAATTTTTAAAGATGAAAAAATATTTACTGACATAATGTGTATGAATAATGGTTATTTAACTTATTATCAAAATTTAAATAATGATAAGATAGCTGAATTTGCTTCTAGCATATCATTATATGATAAAAATAATTTTATTGATAATGCTCAATATGAAACAAAAGAAGGTATAAATATATATAGAGGTAATTTGATTGATAAACATTATATTGGATTAACCAATTATAAAGGACTTTATAATGTAAGCAAAACTTTTAATTCATTAGTGTATAATATTAGTTTGTTTAGCAAAGATGTTTATAATCAAAAATTAGGTAGTTTTGTTAATAATTACTATATTGTTGCAGATTATAATGAAAAAGATAGTTTTAATAAAATAAATGTAATAAATTTAGTAACTTTAAAATCTAGTACAATAGTATCTGATAAAGCCATATCTTTAGATAGTTATATTCAAGGAATTGTCGAACATAAATTATATTTATATGATAAAGATAATAACATTCAATATGAAATTGATCCTAAAGAAGAAAGAATAATTAAATTAAGTAGTGAAATTAAATATTATGATGGTGAGTGGTCTACAATGAGTGTAAAAGATGCCAAAGATGAAAAAAAATTTGTTACAACAAAAGTAGATTATGAAGATTCCAATTATGTTAAAATAGACCAAACTGATAATTATTATTATCTATATAAGAAAAATAATAATAAATATGATTGTTATCGTATCAATAAACAAAATAAATCAGGATTAATATATTTATTTAGTACAACTTCTTTAGATTTAATTAATTATGTAGACAATTATGTATATTTTATTGAAGATAATATTATAAATGTTTTCAATGATGCTATTGGTATTAAAAAGATAATTGATTATAAAGAAATAGAATTTAATAAAAATATTAAATTTAATGTTTACGCAGGATAATGGTGATGAAAAATGCTAGCAGTTGTATTGTCTGGAGGAGGCGCTAAAGGCGCTTATGAAGTAGGAGTTTGGAAAGCTTTACGAAAAATGCATATAAAATATGATATTATAACGGGCACTTCAATAGGTGCCTTAAATGGTATGATGATGACACAAAACGAATTCTATAGATGTATTCGTTTATGGAAAAATATAAATTATGATGTTTTATATGATGATTTTAAAAAAATAACAAGTTCTAAAGAAATGTATTTAGAGTATTTAAATAAAATTTTTGATGGTGGAATAGATACTAATAAAATAGAGCAAATTATAAATGAACATTATAAACCAAATAAATTATATAATTCAAAAATTGGTTTTGGTGTAGTTTCTTTTAATTTATCAACAAGAAAAGTAGTTTATTCAACTAAAAAAAATACTAGACCAGATAAATTAAAAAAATATATATTAGCTTCTGCAACTTGCTTTCCTTTTTTTAAGCCTACTAAAATCGGAACAGATGTTTTGGTAGATGGCGGATATTATGATAATTTACCAATAAATTTGGCTGTTGAATTAGGAGCAACAGAAATTATTGCTGTTGATTTAAGAGCTGTTGGGATTAGACAAAAAATTCGTAATAAAGAAGTTAAAATAACATACATTTCTCCAAATAACAAATTAGATTCGTTTTTAATGTTTGATTCTAATGTAACTAAACGAATGATAAAATTAGGATATAATGATACTTTGAAAAAATTTAATAAATTAGAAGGTGACTTATATACTTTTAAAAGAGGAACGATTGATAATCTATATTTTAGATGTATTAATAAAATAAATGACTTAAGTAAAAAACTAGATTATATAGGTAATTTTAAAAATTTGAAGCAAAAAAATTTTTATAAAATAATTGAAGATAGTTTAGAAATATTTGATATTGCTATTGATAAAATATATAATTCTAATGAGGTAAATAAACAATTATTTATGAAATTGGAATTAACTGATGAAATAAATTTTGATAAATTTAATATCGACGAATTAAAAAAAATATTAAATAGGGAAGTAATTGCTAAATATATATATTTAAAATTGAAAAAATGTGATAAAATAAATCCTATATTTACTTTTTTTCCAAAAGAGTATACAACAGCAATTTATTTATTAGCAGTAGGAGGTAATTTATGAAAAATATTTTAACAGGAATTAGACCAACTGGCAATTTACATTTAGGTCATTATTTTGGGGCTGTTTCTAATTGGGTTGAATTACAAGATAAATATAATACATTTATTGAAATTGCTGATGTTCAAGCATTAACCGACAATTTTAACAATCCTGATAAAGTTAGAAAAAATGTAAAAGAGTTAACTTTGGATTTGTTAGCTTGCGGAATTGATCCTAATAAAGCAACTATATTTGTTCAATCTATGATACCAGAAATAGCGGAAGCAACAGTTTATTATTCTAATTTAGTTACAATTTCAAGATTATATCGTAATCCAACTGTTAAAACTGAAATTAAACAAAAAAAAGAATTATTTGGTAATGTCGAAAGTGTTACTTATGGTTTTTTAGGTTATCCGGTTAGTCAAGCGGCAGATATTACGATGTTTGATGGCGAACTAGTTCCAGTTGGCGAAGATCAATTGCCTTTATTAGAACAATGTCGTGAAATTGTTCGTAAATTTAATTCTATATATGGTGATACATTAATTGAACCAGTTCAATTATTAACTAAAAATACTAGAATTAAAGGTTTAGATGGTAATGAAAAAATGGGTAAAAGTTTAGGTAATGCGATATATTTGATTGATGATGTTGATACTGTTTCTAAAAAAATTATGTCAGCTGTAACTGATCCTAATAAAATAAAAAGAGATGACAAAGCTAATCCGGATGTTTGTATGGTTTATTATTATCATAAATTGGTTAACAAAGATAATTTGGATGTTGTTTGTAACGAATGTAAAAATGGTAGTCGTGGATGTGTAGCTTGTAAAAAAGAACTTATTAATAAAATGATGGAATTTTTAAAACCAATTCAGGATAGAAGAAAAGAATATGAAAATAATATGGAATTAGTTGAAAAAATATTAAAAGATGGTACTAATAATGCTCGAAAATATGCTAATAATAAAATGAAATTAGTAAGAAAAAGTATGAAAATAGATTATTTCGAATAAGATGTAGTAACATCTTTTTTTTGAGGTGATTTATGAATTTTTTAACTTTGTTATTAAAAGGATTTATAATAGGAATAGCCAAAATAATTCCTGGTGTTAGTGGAGCTTTAATTGCAATTAGTTTTGGAATTTACGAAAAGGCTATTAAAGCAATTAGTAATTTTTTTGAAAATCCAATTAATAATTTTTTATTTTTATTTCCTATCGGATTAGGAGTATTACTATCTATTTCTTTGACTAGTGGTTTGATTCTTTATTTTATTAATAATTATTATTTTCCAACTATTCTTTTATTTATAGGTTTAATAATGGGAGGAATTCCTTCTTTGATCGATAATATTAATATTAAAAAAGTGAAATTTATACATATTTTGATTTTAACTTTAAGTTTTTCCACAGTTTTTTTGATTTTTTTAGTGAATGGTCAACATTTTTTTGTTGAGACATCCAATGAATTAATTAATTTTTTATTATTTTTTATTATTGGTTTTATTGATGCTTTAACTATGATAATTCCTGGTATTAGCGGAACAGCAGTGATGATGATTTTAGGTTGTTATAATTTGTTATTAAATTTTTTAAGTTCTCTAACTAGTGTGGCAGCTATTTTTACTAATATTTTTAAAGTTATCCCTTATTTATTAGGTATTGTTTTATGTGTTATTATATTATCTAAAGTGATGACATATTTATTTGATAAAAAAAAGGAGTATATGTACTGTGGAATTCTTGGATTTACTTTAAGTTCGGTGTTGAGTTTATTTTTTGAAACATTTAAAAACAACTATAGCATTTTAGAAACTATAGTTGCCCTTGTATTGCTAGTTGTTGGATATAATATAGCGAGAAAATTAGAATAATTAAGTTTTCTTAACTTTAACTATTATTAATATTATCAAAGGAATAATTAAGAAAAAGATTGAAGTTAGAAAAGGATAAATATTTTTATAAAATGTTTCTGCTACCGTATTACTAGTAAAGATATAATTTGCGATAATTAAAATACTAATAATGCAAATAATATTTATTAAATTAAATTTGTTTTTTAAATTAAATGTTTTGGTTATACTTTCTTTAACATAATAAAGGCATAATACTATTGACATGACAGCATCAAATATCCACTGAACTGATAAAACTGATTCGACTCTTTGAAAAAAGTTAGCAATATTAATAGTTTTTAAAATGTGATATTCCGGATATTGATAAAGGTTAGTTAATTCTATTCCCAAAATAGCTACACAAATTACTAATACTGATAGCATGCACAAATATCTGAAAATATAAACTTTAAAGAAAGATGATATAATTTTGTTATTATTTTTGATGTTATTTTTCGGTATTATTAAAATTATAAATAAAGGGAATATATTAAGTCCTAAAGAAGAAAAACTTCCCTTTAAAATTGGCATAATACCTGAGTTGAAAATGGGTTTAAGACCATTTAAATCGCATTTACTAATTAAAGATAAAGCTGCTATAAAATATAGTATAGTGCTAATAATAAAGAAAACAGTTCCTGTTCTAGCAATAGTTGTTAGGTTTTTAATACCGACATAAAATATACCAAAGGAAATAATAATAGCAATAACAATTAATGGCGTTTGAAATAGAAATTGTGAATATATGAAGTTAGTTAAGTTCCATAGAATTAGACTGGCGTGAAAAATAACAAAAACAGTTAGAATTGTATTAATTATTTTTCCTATTAATCCTAATTTGTTATTTAAGCTGACAATATTATCATTAGGATTACAATTTAGTAGCTTATAATAAATAATTAAAGGAATAAAACTTAAAATAAATGAAACGATGATACTTATCCAGCCATCTTGCAAAGCAAAATGTAAGATACTATAAATAGCTGGTCCAAAAAATAATGATCTTATTAAAAAAGATGATAAACAAGCATATTCTGAATTAGTTACTTTCATTCTCTCACCTCGACGATATTATTTATTGAACCTTTGGCCTGAAGTTTTAGATTGACTTCTATTTCTACTTCTAAACTAGGGAATATTTCATCGTCCCATTTATCCTTTATTTCATTCCATTTTTTAGGATTATTCTTATAAACATAGTTTCCAAAACCAAAAATATCCGTTTTATTATCTTTGGCTAAATTAATAGCATCATTAACATATTCTTTAATTTTTTCAACATCTGAATTTTGAATTTCTTCAATAGTTTTAAGATTATATAGATCAACATTAGCATTTACTTCTTGAATTGCTCCTGTTGTATCAATAGTTATTTTCACTTTATTATTTTCAACTTTAAAATCAGTTTTCATTTCGGTTATTTCTGTTACTATTTTTTCATTTTGGTAATTAATGATAACTCCTAATATGTATATTTTATTATTGATTATATTGATTCCTTTGCTTTGATTAGGATTAGCCCATACAACAAATTTATCTTTTTTAAATAATCCTAACATATCTAATTTTAAATAAGTAGATGGTTCATTTTGTTGTGCGTTTTCTTCTTTATTTCCTTCTTCACTATTTCCGATGACTGTTACTGATGGAAGAATAGGATTTATTCCTTCTGATACAAGTGATTTTGTAAAATCAGTAAAATCGACTGTATAAGTAAATCCTTGTAATTTATCAGTTATTTCAAGATTTTTAGCTAGATTTTGAGAGGGAAATGTCTCTAATGGCGTAGTTACTTTTAAGATGTCGCTAGCTTTTTTATCTTTTGCTAAAACTAAATAAAAATTATTTCTTGTTTGGGGATAACGAAATAGAAAATCAATTACATCAGTTAAATTATTTTTTGCAACTTCTTCAGATAATACTAATACATCAACATGACTTAAATAAATTTGTTTAGATACACTTAAAGAAGTGTCTTTAAAGGCTTCATAAATTGTCTGACCTGTTCCATCATAAACAGCAGCTGATGGCGTTATACTATCATCTGAACTACTGCTTTTTTTAGAATTAGCTATCATAATAGTTATTTTATAATTATCATTTTCTTTATCTACTGCAATCCCAGTTGTTATAGCTAATTGATTAAGTTCGCGATAATTCCAACAACCAGTTAATAGGAATATTAATGGAATGATTAATAATTTTTTCATTTGTCACTTCCTATTCTATTAATGTTTTTTTTATTAAAATAAGATGATCTTGTTTTTATTTTTTGTTGAGGGAATCTTGTCAAAGAATTTTTAAAATCTTTTAAACTAAAAGGAGATAAAGGGGAAAGATAAGGTGTACCCAATACTTCAATACTATTTAATTTAGTTATAAAAATAATGAATAAAATGACGATTCCAACAATTCCAAACATACAAGCTGCTAACATAAATAATATTCTCCATGTTCTAATTGCATTTGTTATGTCTGGGTCATTGAAACCCATTCCTGAAACAGCTGAAATAGAAATAACAATAACAACAATTGGCGATATAACGCCGGCAGAAACAGCTGCTTCACCTAAAATTAAAGCACCGACAATGCTGATGGATGCGCCCATGATTTGTGGTTTTCTTGTATCGGCTTCTCTTAATATCTCATAAGAAATTACTAGTATTAGAACCTCTATTATGGTGGGAAAGGGAACACTTTCCCTTTGAATGGAAAATGATATTAATAAAGAACTAGGAACAATTTCCATATTAAATGTTGTTACGGCAATATAAAAAGCTGGCACTAAAATAGCAATAAAGAATGCAATATATCTTAAAATTCTTGTAAAAGAGGCATTAAATGGTTTTGTATAATAGTCTTCAGATGATTTGAAAAAATCAGCAAATACGGTAGGAAGTAATAAAACATAAGGAGTGTTTTCTACGATGATAGCTATTTTACCGTCTAATAATCCCATGGCGGTTAAATCAGGTCTTTCTGTAGATATTACTCTTGGTAAAAAAGATTTTTGATTATCGGTTAATAATTCTTTTATATAATTTGAATCGATGATTCCATCAATATTAATTTTTTCTAGTTTTTTCTTTAATAAATTTACTTTTTCTTCATCAGCAATATCTTTAATATAACCAATTATAACTTTTGTTTTTGTCCTTCTTCCAATTTTTGTTTCTTCAAAATAAAGATTGGGATCTTTAATTCTTTTCCTAATTAATCCCATATTGGCTAAAATATTTTCAATAAAACAATCTTTAGGACCTTTTAAAACAGGTTCACTAGTAGCTTCAGTAACACTTCTATCTAATAAAGCTTTAGTTTCTAAAGTGATTGCTTTATTATAACCATCGACAAAAACACAAGTAAAACCGCTTGCTAAATGATAAAAAATATCGTCATAGTTATCTATTATCTTAACTTTACTATTAGGAATTGTATTATTAATATTATCAAATAAATTTTCAAATATATTTTTTTTACTTCTTACATTAATACTTAAACTTTTCCCTAAAAAATTACTTATTTTATCATCACTAGCAACACTTTCTAAAAACATGAAAGCTACTTTTTCTTTATGAATATTAAAGTATCTAACATTAATGTCACTACTATTACCATTCATTTCTTTAATATGATTAATTATTTTATCTAACTCTTTATCCATAGTTTCACCTACTTTATAATTATTATGGATAAATATAAATTAAATAATACTAAATTGTTAATTTTGTCGAATTAAAACTATAATATTAAAAAATTTTTTTAATATTTTTTATTAGGTGATATATTTATGGGATTAACGGATAATGAAGTAATCGAATCAAGAAAAAAATTTGGCTCTAATGTAATTAATAGTACTAAAAAAAATAGTTTTATCAAACAATATATAGCCACTTTAGGTGATCCTATAATTAGAATATTATTAATAGCATTAGGTATAAAAACAGTATTTTTAATTAAACATTTTGATTGGTATGAAACGGTTGGTATTGTAATTGCCATATTTCTAGCTTCATTTATATCTACTGTAAGTGAATATGGTAGTGAGAAAGCATTTGAAAAATTACAAGAAGAATCATCAAAAATAAAGTGTAAAGTTTTAAGAAATAATAAAGTAGTGGAGGTTAATATTGAAGATGTAGTAGTAGGAGATATAGTTTTATTGGAATCAGGCGATCGAATACCTGCTGATGGCGAAATTATAGAAGGGGAGATAACAGTTGATGAATCTAGTATTACTGGGGAAGCAAAAGAAATATATAAAAATATAGAAAATAAACCTTTATTTAGAGGAACTATCGTTTATTCTAAACAGGCTAAAATGATTGTTACTAAAGTAGGGGATAATACTTTCTATGGATCTATATCTAAAGAATTACAAGAGAATCAACCAGAAAGTCCATTAAAATTAAGGTTAAGGAAATTAGCCGAAGTAATTAGTAGAATAGGATATATTGGAGCTTTTTTAGTTTTCTTTTCTTATTTATTTTCCGTAATATTTATTAAAAATAATTTTGATTTTAATTTAATTAAAGAAACAGTTACTAATTTTCCTTTAATAAGTGGTCATATTTTATATGCTTTAACTTTATGTGTTACGGTAATAGTAGTAGCAGTGCCAGAAGGTTTACCAATGATGATTACTTTAGTATTATCTTCTAATGTTAAAAGAATGTTAAAAGATAATGTTTTAGTTAGAAAACTACACGGTATCGAAACTGCAGGGAGCATTAATATTTTATTTAGTGATAAAACAGGAACGATAACTAAAGGCAATTTAGAAGTAACGCATTTTTTAAACGGTGATTTAAAAAAATATGATAGTATCGATAAAATAGAAAATAATTTAAAAGATATTGTTTTAATATCGTTAGTGTATAACAATGCTAGTTATTATGATAATAAAATAATTGGCGGTAATATTACAGATCGTGCTATATTAAAATTTACTAATGTTAAAGAAAAAAATCAATATCAAATAATTGATAATGTTCCATTTGATAGTAAAAATAAATATTCTTCTACTACAATAAAATATAAAAATGAAAATATATATTTAATTAAAGGTGCTCCTGAAGTTATATTAAAAAAATGTGAGTTTTATTATGATACTTTAGGCAATAAAAAATTTTTAAGAAAAAGATTAATTATTGAAGATAATTTAAAAAAATTAACTAAAGAAGGAAATCGCATAATTGCTTTTGCTTCTTCTAAAGAAAATAGTAAACAATTAACTTTGGTTGGATTTGTATTAATTAAAGATGAAATTAGAAAAGAAGCTTATGAAGGGATTGATTTAGTAAAAAAGGCATCTATTCAAACAGTTATGGTAACTGGTGATAATAAATTAACAGCATTAGCCATAGCTCGTGAAGTAGGGTTATATAAAGATGGAGATTTAATTTTAACTAGTGATGAAATGAAAAATATGTCTGATGAAGAATTAAAAAAAATATTACCTAAATTAAAAGTAGTGGCAAGGGCTATTCCTCAAGATAAAAGTAGATTGGTAAGAATAAGTCAAGAATTAGATTTAGTAGTTGGTATGACTGGTGATGGTGTAAATGATGCTCCTGCTTTAAAGAAAGCAGATGTTGGATTTGCCTTTGGGTCGGGAACAGAAGTGGCAAAAGAAGCAAGTGAAATCGTTATTTTAGATAATAATTTTTTATCGATAACTAAGGCTATATTATATGGTCGGACAATATTTAAAAGTATTAGGAAGTTCATTATATTTCAATTAACTGTCAATATATGTGCTGTAAGTTTGTCGATTATTGGACCATTTATTGGCGTTGATACACCTGTGACAGTTATTCAAATGCTGTGGATAAATATGGTTATGGATACTTTAGCCGCTTTAGCATTTTCCTTTGAATCACCATTAAAAGAATATATGTATGAATTACCAAAAAAAAGAGATGAAAATATAATTAATGAATATATGAAACATGAAATATTTTTTACAGGTGCCTATTCGACAATATTATGTATATTATTTTTAAAGTTACCATTTTTCCATCATTTATTCAGAAGTGGCGATCAATATATTTTAACGGCTTTCTTTGGGTTATTTATATTTGTAAGTATTTTTAATAGTTTTAATGCAAGAACTCATAGATTAAACTTATTAGCCAATATATTTAAAAATAAAATGTTTATTTTTATAATTAGTTTTATTTTTATAGTTCAAGTGTTACTAATTTATTTTGGCGGTAATTTATTTAGAACTTATGGCTTGACATTTTTTGAATTTCAAATTATGTTTTGGTTAAGTTTTACAGTTGTTCCAGTAGATTTTTTGAGAAAAATTTACTTAAGAAAAAAAGGAATTATTGGTGGCGTGTAATTTGACTTATTAATGGAATTGTGTTATTATACATAGCACTTAAGGGGGAATTAATATGTATTTAGGTGTTGTAAGCAATACTGTAATAAAACAAAATGAACAAACTTTAGAAAGGTATGTATCAATCAGTTTATGTGATAGAGCAAATAAATTAACAAAAATTACTTTAAAAAATGCTAAAGAATTTAAAATAGGTGATCTATTATTTGTAAAAATTGATGAAGATGGGGTATATAATTTTGAAAAAGTACCAGATTTAGTTTTTGATAAAGATAGTAGATTAGACGAAATCTTTTTATTTCAGTTTTTTAATCTGATAGATGAAGAAACTAAAACTTTAAAAAAAGAAAAAGAAAAAATGTATCAAGAATCAAAACAAGATGAATTAATTTTCAAAGTCTTATCTAGTTTATTTGGTAATTTTACGTTTAGAGAATTTATAATAGAAACATTGAGACACAATTTTATTTGTTATGCTAAAAATATTAAATTAGATTTAAATGATATAAAAAAATATCTCGAAATACAATGTATGAAAATAATTATAGAAACACAATCATCATCTTTTAATTTTGAAAATTGGTTAAATAGTGTTACATTAATTTTATATTTATCAAATAATAATGACATTGATGAAGAATTATTAACTAGAGCAATTGAAGCATTATTGAATGTAAAAATTGTTAATAATGAAACAAATGAATTAAAATTACAATTAGAACAACAATTAGAAGAAAAATTAAATGAAATAAAAGGAAAACGGAAAAAATTAGTATGATTTTAAGGGGCAATTAATATGTATTTAGGTGTTGTTACAAATAGACATTTTAAAAGTGAAAGGATTAAAAAATTCTATAATGATTTCAGTGATTATCCAAGCCTTAGGGATTCAATTGGATATATTAGTGTTGATTTATTCAATCAAAATGGTAGATTAGATAGTATTTTTATTAGTACCAATAAATGTTCTTATCAAGGAAATTTAGTTAATTTAGTTTATGAAAATGGAAACTGGATAGTAAAAGAAATTATTGATGATTATAATGTAAAAAAATTATCTATTAATCAAATCCTTCAATTGGAAAAATTGATTGAATTAGAAAAATTAAAACTAAAAGAAGAAAAGAAGGAATATGCTGAAAGTTATCATAAGAGAGATAGTTTGTTTTTTGAAATTGTACGACGAGAATTAGAAATAGAAAATTTAGTTAAAAAATTTAATTTAGCGCTTAAAGACATTAATACAAAAATTGAATATATAAAATTGAAAAAAGATTCAGCATATAAGCAAAGTATAGAATTTATTGAAAAAATAATTTATAGTTTGAGAACAAATGAATTAAGTTTATTTTTTTGGTTAATGTATGCTAGTTCAATTTTACATTTATCAAATAATAATATTAATGAGGAATTATTAATTAGAGCAATTGAATCATTATTAAATGTAAAGATTGCTAATAATGAAACAAATGAATTAAAATTACAACTAGAACAACAATTAAAAGAAAAATTAAATGAATTAAAAGGAAAACAGAAAAAATTAGTATAGGGAATCTATACTTTTTTTTAATAAGTATGTTATAATTTTGTTGTAAAGGATGTGAGTAATGAAAAAATATATTTGTCCAATTTGTGGATATGTTTATGATGAAGAAAAAGAAGGAGTAAAATTTGAAGATTTACCAAATGATTGGAAATGTCCATTATGTGGTGCTCCTAAAAGTTTATTTAAAGCAGAAGCTGTAGAAGTTATAATTGAAGAAGATGAAGAAGAATTAAGAGAAATGAACTATGGTGAAGTTAGTGCTTTATGCAGTAGTTTAGCAAGTAGTTGTGAAAAACAATATTTAGAAGAGGAAGCTAAATTATTTAAAAAGTTAGCTGATTATTATAATAGTAAATCTAAATTAAAAGGCAATTTTGAAGATTTGATTAATAAAATTAATAAAGATTTAGATTTGAATTATAAAAAAGCAAGAGAAATAGCTACTGAAAAAAAAGATAGAGGAGCTCTTCGTGTTATTACTTGGGGTGAAAAAGTTACGATGATTTTAAAATCATTAATTAATGAAGATATTCCAACTGATAAAAAAATATATGTTTGTGAAGTTTGTGGATTTGTTTATATCGGAGATGAAAAACCAGATATATGTCCAGTATGTAAAGTTCCTAATTTTAAATTAGTGGAGGTAGTAAGATGAGTGAATTAAGAGCAGTTCGTAATTTAAGAATTTGTAGTAAAGATTGTCTATGTTTATTTGTATGTCCAACTGGTGCTGCTGATACAGAAACAGGTCAAATTGATTTTGAAAAATGTATTGGTTGTGGTGCTTGTAGTAAAGCTTGCCCATCAGGTGCTATTTCAATGGTACCTTATAAATATCCAAAGCAACAAGAAAAAGATAACGAAGTAACGGAAAGATTAAAAAAAATAATAAGTAGTAAAGTGGAACAAGAACAAATTGCTAAATACATTTATGAAAATGGAGCTGATAAAGAAAAATTGTTAGCGAAAATTATAATGAAATCTAATAGATTAATTGCTGAAGATTTATATCGTGAAGCTGGCTATATGTTACCACAAAGTAATAATACGAAAAAATTTTTAGAAGACTTATTGGAAAAAGATAAAACTAATAAAGAAGATATTGAAAAATTATTAAAGTTATTAGATTTTAATTAATAAATGTTGTATCATCAATAAATTTATAATCATAATATTTTAATAATCTAACTAATTTAAATAAGGCTTCATCTTTAGCTTTAGCCTCTAACATAATATCTAAATTGACATTTTTAATTTTATTTAAAAAGTTAATAAAGTCATCTATATTAATATAATCGTGATGTGATCTAAAATCTTTCTTAGTATTATTTTTAGGAGAAGAAAAATGTATTTTAGGTGTTGTTTTCCAAGTTTTGAAGATATCTTCTAAATATTTATCAATATCACAAACATTATTACAAATATGATGATGATAATCTAAAACTAATGGTATATTTAATTTATTGCAAATGTATAAACAATCTAAAATGTTATATATTTTATCATCATTTTCAATAGCAATACATTCTTGAATATATTTAGGTAATTTATAAAAATTATTAATGAATCTTTTAATACTATTTTGTTTTCCTAAAACACTACTACCAACGTGTAAAATGATTATTTTATTTTCAATATCTAAAGCATCTAATATTTTATAATGATATTCTAGTATTTTAAAAGTATTTTCTAATACTTCTTTTTTTGTACTGTTTAAAACACAAAATTGATCAGGATGAACGTCAACACGCATATTATTTTTTTTGATTTTATAACCTATTTCATTATATTTATCTTTATATTTATCAATATAATCAAATACAACATCTTCTTTAGTAGCAAGTGGTATTAGTTTGGATGTTAATCTATAAAAATGAATATTATTCTTGATATTGTAATCGATTATTTTATTTAAGTTATCTAAATTTTCTAATATTATTTTGTCTATTTTATCTAAATTTTTATTTTTATTATATTCTGTGTAAGTAATTGTTTTTGAGCAAGTTATACCTAATGTATTTGAAATAAAAACATATCCTAATCTTATCATTTTATCACCATTAATAATATGGTAAAAAAAACTTTATAAATGTATTATTTTTTAGTATAATAATAAAAGGTGGTAAAAATGATAAATACTTGGTATTTCTGGGTAATCATTTATTTGATTGCTTCAATTTTATTTGCTCATACTTTTAAGAAGGCTAATCGCAATATGAAAGATGCAACTAAATTAACAATTTTATTAGAAGTTTTAACAGCATTTTTTGCTATATTATTTATTCCGTTATTTGAATTTAAATTACCTGATAACATTAATATATATATAACTTTATTTATCGTTACAGTTTTGTATGCGGTAACTGATAGATTAAATATTGAGGCGAGATACGGATTAGATCCATCTATTTTTAGTATGTTTAAGCAAACATCATCAGTTTATTTAATTATATTTAGTTTTATATTTTTTCACGAATCTTTTGGAATAAACAAAATAATTGGTACTTCTATTATTGTATTAGCTAATATCATTATTTTTTATGAAAAGGGTAAATTACAATTTAATAAATATTATTTTATTTCTTTTTTAGCTAATTTTTTATTTGCTATCGGTATGCTTATAAATGTAAATATTTCTAATAATTTTAATTTAGGTGTATATACTATTTGTACAGTTTTATTTCCTGCAATCTATTTAATTTTATTTAGTAAAAATAATTTTAAATATTTAAAAGAAGAGTATAATTTATATGATAAAAAAGGTTTAATTACTTCAGCATTTTTATGGTGTGTTATGTTAGTATCTTCAGTTCGTGCATATCAATTAGGCAATATGGCTATTATTGCTTCTTTATTTTCAATTACAACTATTATTAATTCATTAATCGAGCTTATATTTTATAAAAATAAAGATCGATTTATTCAAAAATTAATAGCTGGTATTTTAACAGTTGTGGGGGTTATTTTAATTAAAAATAGTTTTTAAAGTAAAAATATTTACTTTTTTTTTACAAAAAAACTTTTCAAATTATAAAAAAAATGATATTATTAAGATAATGGGAGAGGGTATTATGATAAGCAAAAAAGTTGTTGTGAAAAAAGAATCTGGTTTACACGCTCGTCCTGGTAGTGAGTTAGTTGATTTAGCGATGGAGTTTAAATCTGATATATTTTTATTAAAAGGTAATAATAGGGTAAACGCTAAAGAGGTATTAGAAATATTATCAGCAGATATTAATTTTAATGATGAAATAACTATTGAAGTTAATGGTGAAGACGAAAAAGAAGCTTTAAAAACATTAGAAGAATATATAACAAAATGAAATTATTAGGTATTAAAGTTGGTAATGGATTAGGGTTAGGTAAGGCTCTAATAATTGATACAAAATTACCAGAATTAACTAAAGGTACAGCGGATTCTAAAAAAGAGATAAAAAAAGTTTTTAAAGCAATCGATGAATCAATTATCGATTATGAAGATATAATTAAAGTATTAAAAGATGATGATTTAAAATCATTAACCGAATTTAATAAAAATGTTTTAATTTCACCAAGTATTAAAACGGAATTAGAAAAAATAATTAATGAACAACAATGTTATGGCGATGTAGCAATTGATATTTATTTTGCAAATAAAATAAAACAATTAGAAAATTTAGATAATAATTATTTAAAAGAACGGGCTAAAGATGTCAAAGATATAAGGCATAAGGTTTTAGCTAAATATTATGGCATTAAAGAATTTAATCCAAATTTATTAAAGGAAGATGTTATTTTAGTATCTAATGAAATGACAGCTAATGTTTTATTAACTGATAATTTAGAGCATATTAAAGGTGTCGTATCTTTATTAGGTGGTAAAACAAGTCATATTGGTATTTTAACAACGTCTTTAGGTATACCATCAGTATTTGGAATCGAAGTTAAAAATATTTCTAATGATGATTTAATTTTTATCGATGGTAATAAAGGTTTTGTTAAAACTAATTTAAAAGAAGATGAAATTAAAAAAATAAAAGAAAAAATCAAAATTGAAATAGAGTTAAATAAAGAACTAGATAATGTTAAAGAGGCTAAAACTTTAGATGGTTATAAGTTTGAAGTAAGTGCGAATGCTGGTGATTTAACAGAATTAGAAAAAATTAATTCTATTCCTTTAGATGGTGTCGGTTTATTTAGAACAGAATTTTTATATTTAAATAAAACAACGCCACCTACGGAAGATTATTTGTTTGAAGTATATAAAAGTTTTGTTACTAAATTAGATAACAAATTAATGATAATAAGAACTCTTGATATTGGTGGCGATAAAAAATGTCCTTATATCGATATTAAAGAGGAGGCTAATCCATTTTTAGGATATCGTGCAATTAGGTATTGTTTAGATCATAAAGATTTCTTTAAGACATCTTTAAAAGCAATTTTAAGAGCAAGTGCTTTTGGTAATATTGCAATTATGTATCCAATGATTTCTTCAAAAGAAGAAATATCTAAAGCTAATGAAATTTTAGAAGAAGCTAAACAAGAATTAATTAAAGAAAAAATTAAATTTAAAAAAGATATCAAAGTTGGAATTATGGTGGAAATACCAGCTACGGCAGTAATTGCTGATATGTTAATTGAAGAAGTAGATTTCTTTAGTATTGGAACTAATGATTTAGTTCAATATACAACGGCTGTTGATAGAGGCAATACACAAATAACTAGTTTATATAATTGGTTTAATCCAGGTGTAATTAGATTAATTAAAAACACTATCGATGCAACTAAAGAATATGATGATAAATTTGTTGGTATGTGTGGTGAAATGGCTGCTGATCCATTGGGTATTATTTTATTAGTTGGTTTAGGATTAGATGAATTTAGTGTCAATATGAATATGGTTAAAAGGACTAAAAAATATATTTCTTTATTAAATAAAGAAGAGACAACTAAATTTGTCGAAAGTTTATTAACTCTTACGACTGCAAAAGAAATTGAAGATAAATTAAATAAATATGCTAAAGAAAATTATGGAAAATTTTATTAGGAGGAAATATGGCAAAGAATAATATTTTATTAACAAGAATTGATAACCGATTAATTCACGGTCAAGTTGTGTGTAACTGGGCAGGAACTGTTGGGGCAAATCTTATAGTTGTAGTTGATGATGAAACTGCTAATAGTGAAACAGAAAAAAACATTATGAAATTAGCGGCTTCATCATTAGGATTCGATTCAAGATTTTTCACAGTTCAACATACTATCGATGTTATTGCAAAAGCTAGTGATGACCAAAAGATATTGTTAGTATGTAAAACACCAGAAACATTAAGAAAATTAATTGAAGGAGGTGTCGAGATAAAAAAAGTAAACATCGGTAATATGCATTTTTCTGATGGGAAAAAGAAAATATCCGATAAAGTTTACGTTAATGACAAAGAGATGGACGATTTAAATTTCATTAAGAGTAAAGTTGATGAAATTTATATTCAGGATACGCCTGATTTTAAAAAGGAAGAGTTTTAGGAGGATTTTATGGAAATTACTTTAATGGTAGGTATTGTTATTACCTTAATCGCAATGGTTGTTGCCATTGATAGTTCATTAGAAGGATTTTTTATCTTTCGTCCAATTATAGTATGTCCTTTAATTGGTTTAGCAGTAGGCGATTTAGAAACTGGATTACTTGCTGCTGGTATTGTTGAACTTGCATTTGCTGGTATTACAGCAGTAGGAGGAGTTATTCCACCAGATGCAGTTATGACAAGTATTATGACAGTTGTTTTAGCTAAAACTACTGGACAACCTGTAGCTGCAGCATTTGCCTTAGCTGTACCATTTGGTTTATTAGCTCAATTTATCGGAAATATCAAATGTACTTTATTATCATTATTCAACAAAACTGCTGATAGATATGCTGAAGAATGCAATTTACAAGGTATTATGAGATTATGTTATTTTGGTATATTTTTAACTATAGCAATTTATGGTATCTTAACATTTGCTTCAGTTTATGTAGCTCAAGATGGTTTAGTAAAATTAGTTGAAATTATGCCAGAATGGTTAACACACGGATTCTCTGTTGCTGGTGGATTATTACCTGCAATTGGATTTGCTATGTTATTAAGAGTTACTTTAAAAGCAAAATATGTACCTTATTTATTAGCAGGTTTCTTATTTGCTACATTTATTGATATGCCTAATATTTTACCTGTAGCTATTATGGGTTTAGCATTTGCTTTATTAGAATATTATCGTGTTAATACTGTAAATAAAGGAGGCGAATCTGATGGCATCTAAAAAATACAAAAAAGTAAATAAAAAGGATATAACTGCTTTAGGTTATAGATCTTTATTAAATCAAGCAATCTTCAATTATGAAAGAATGCAAAACATCGGATTCACTGCTACTTTAAATCCATGTATTAAAAAAATTTATAAAGATGATAAGAAAAAAATGGCGGAAGTTACTAAAGATAACTTGGAATTCATTAATACTCACAATGTATTAGTACCATTTTTGGAAGGATTAATGGTATCTTTATATGAAGGTAATGAAGATCCAGAAACAGTTAAAAAGATTAAAATTTCATTATTCGGTCCGTTAGCTGGTATCGGTGATGCAATATTCTGGTTTACAGTAATGCCTATTATGTCAGGTATCTGTGCTTCATTAGCTAGTGAAGGTAATGTTTTAGGTCCAATTTTATATTTCTTAGTATTCTTAGCAGTATTCTTCTTAAGATTCCCACTTGCACATATGGGTTATAATGCTGGTGTTGGAGCATTAGAGAAAATTCAAGCCAATACTGAAAAAGTTGGTAATGCTGCTTCAATTTTAGGTATAACAATTTTAGGTGGATTAATAGCAAGTTATGTATCTATTACTTTATTACCACAAATTGAAATTAGTGATGGTACATTTATTAGTTTACAAACTGACTTTGTTGATAAAATTATACCTAACTTATTACCATTTGCATTTACATTCTTAATTTACTATTTACTTAAGAAGAAAGTTAATCCAACTATTTTAATACTTGCTACTTTAGCAGTATCAGTTTTATTAGCATTCTTTGGAATTTTATAATGAATTATATTGTTATAACAGGACACGGAAACTATGCAACTGGTATGAAAAGTGCTTTAGAATTAATTGCTGGTCCTAAAGATAATGTTTTAGCCTTTGATTTTTTGAAAGAAGAAAGTGAAGAACAATTTAGTTTAAAATTTAAAGATTTAGATAAAAAAAATAACTATCTATTTGCTTGTGATTTAATGGGTGGAACACCTTATAAAGTAGTATCAAGGTTAGATTTAAATAAAGAAATTTTGATAGGAACAAATTTAGGTGGTTTACTTGACACAGTATTTAAAATCGATAAATTATCTTTAAATGAATTGGCTAGTAATTTAAAAGAAGCAAGTTTAAAAAGTTTGGTAAATATTAAAAATTTACAAATTAAAGAAGAGGAAGTAACTGATGGAATTTAAAAATTATATTTTTGATGTCGATGGTACTTTATTAGATACTTATAGTGTCGCTTATCGTGCTAAAGAGAAAGTTTTAAAAGAATATAATATTCCTTATACTAAAGAATTAATCGATTTAGGATTTGCTTCTACTTCTTTAAAATCTTTGGAATTATGTGGCGTTGATGTTTATTCTAGTTTAGGTAAAGAAATAGTAAAAAAAGAAAATCAATATTATAATGATTTTGCTAAAGAAATTACTATTTTTCCTAAAATGTTAGATAAAATAAAACAGTTACATCTTAATCATAATTTAGCGATTATTACTTCAAGAACTAAAGATGAAGTAATTAATGAACCAAAACTTCAACCTTTATTACCCTATTTTGATTATATTATAACGGCTAGTGATGTCGTTAATCCTAAACCAAATAAAGAATGTTTAGAAAAATTATTTAGTTTATCTAATTGGGAAAAACAAGATACAATATTTATTGGTGATAGTGTTAATGACAGTAAATGTGCTTATAGTTATGGTATTAAATTTGGTTTAGCAGGTTGGGGAGCAGTAAGTGAAGTTAAATGTGATTATTATTTAAAGAGTATAGATGAAATAACAGGGTAACCTGTTATTTTTGTATAAAAAAAGAAAAGATTAACTTTTCTTATATAGTTTCAATATGTTCTAAAACTTTGTGGAAATCAGGGTTATTTCCTCTTAAAACTGATAATTCATTAGTGAATAATTGTAGCATTATAGCAGAAGTAAATATAGCATATTTATCTTCTACATCATAATATAATGCATAATCAGCTTCATTTTTAATTTCTTCATTGTTAGTGAAAGCAATTGTTTTTGCATTTAAATATTTTAAGTCTTTAATCATTTTTATGATGTTATCATTAGTAACTTTATCAATACCAAATAAAATAGTTGGTGTTTTTTCGCTAACCATTACGATTGGTCCGTGATAAAATTCACTACAAGGATAAGCATGAACTGGATAATGTGAAGTTTCTTTTAGTTTTAATGCTAATTCCATAGCAAGCGATAAATCCTTACCTCTAGCCATTACTAAAGTGTTTTCTGCGTCTTTTAAAACAGGTACTAATTGTTTAATTTCTTCATAATGACTTAAGCCTTCATTTAAAGCATTAATTACTTTTTCATCTTCTAATTTTAAATCGTCATTACCAGTTAATTCATAGATTAATGAAATTAATAAATATAATGATGAAGTATATGTTTTAGTAGCAGCATAAGATACTGCTTCATCGACATCATTCCATAAATTATATTTACATTCATTAGCAATAATAGAACCTTTTGTATTAGTAATACCTAAAGTAAAAGCATTACATTTATTAGCTTTTTCAACAACTTTACAAATATCCTTTCCTTTTCCTGATTGACTTATAGCGATAACTAAAGTTTTACTTAAATCAACCTCACCATCATAAACTGTGAATACTGATGGTGCAGCGATACTTACTGGAATATGATAATATAATTCAAATAGGTATCTTGCTAACATACCACTATGTAGAGAAGTACCACGAGCAGCAATTAAAATATTATTTGGTTTAAATTCTTTAATTTTTTGTCCGATTTCTTTAATTAATTCACGATTAGTATTCATACATCTTTTGATTAATTCTGGTTGGGCTTTGATTTCACTTAGCATAACTGTTTCTTTCATATTTTACCTCCTATAATTATAATAACACATTTATGCTTAACTTTCTAATTTTTCTTATAAAAAAATATCAAAATATGTAAATATAATAGTAAAAAATGTTATAATAAATCCATATATGTAGTTTTAAAAATAATATTATGTAAAATAGTTAATGTATAGAAGGAGGGTTAAGTTTATGAATTTAAATACATTAAAAGATTTAATTTTGTATCAAAGTGAAAATGGCAATGTCCAAGTTGAAGTTTTATATGACAATGAAGATTTTTGGCTTACGCAAAAAACAATGGCTGAATTATTTAATGTTGCTGAAAACAACATTACATATCATTTGCAAAATATTTTTAAAAGTGGTGAATTAGATAAAAATTCAGTTACTCAAAAAATTAGAGTAACTGCCACTGATGGCAAGAATTATAATACAAATTTCTATAGTTTAGATGCTATTATTGCTGTTGGATATCGCGTTAATTCAAAGGAAGCAACTGCTTTTAGAATATGGGCAACTAATACATTAAAAGAATATATAAAAAAAGGCTTTGTATTGAATAGTGAATTTTTGAAAAATGGTCCAAGGTTTGGAAAAGATTATTTTGATGAATTATTAGTTAAAATAAAAGAGATTCGGGCTAGTGAAAGAAGATTTTATCAAAAAATCACTGATATTTATAAAGAGTGTAGTTATGATTATGATAAAAATAGTGAAATAACAAAAGAATTTTATAAAAATGTTCAAAATAAATTGCATTTTGCAATTACTGGAATGACTGCTCCTGAAATTATATACAATAGAGCTGATTCTAAAAAAGATAATATGGGACTTCAAACTTGGCTAAATTGTACCAAATGACACGAAATGAAAAAATAGTAAAATTGCTTTATTTTAAAGGAAAGTTTGACAACAAGCATATTATGTTAAATAAATTAAAAAGCAAAGAGAATGATGACAACTTTACTATTATAGTATCAATTATTAAAAACGGGAGGCAGAAC
>CALVSP010000011.1 GCA_944359065.1 uncultured Bacilli bacterium | reverse complement strand
CGAATAATTACTGTTGTTATGGGTGAACCAGATAGTGAAACAAGAAATAAAGATGTATCAAGTGTATTTGATTATGTTTATGCCCAATATGGATTACAAAAGATAATTGATACCGAAACTATTTTAGAGGAAGTTAGTGTGGAAAAAGGTAAGGTAGAAAATATTGGGATAGTTGCTAAAGAAGAAGTAACAGATTTATATAATAAAAATGATGTTAAAGGTGAATTTACTTATGATGTTGAAGTAGATAATTTAAAGGCGCCATTATCTAAGGGGGATGTGGTTGGTAAACTTACTTTAAAAGAGAATAACAATGTTATTCGTACAATAGATTTAACTATTAATGAAGATGTTGAAAAAGCTAATATATTTGAATTGTATTTAAGATATTTGAGTCAAATTTTTAATTAAAATAAATATACCTAAAATTGATATTCTAGGTATATTTTAGAAAATACAGCAATTATAAAATTAATTTTTATAATGTACATCATATTTTGAAGTTCTATTAAGTAAATCATCTAGTATAGAAGAATTATCACTTGGTAGTTCTTCATTTTTTATGGCAAGTTTATATTCATTTATTTTATTTACTACATAATTATATTTATCATCAACTTCTTTATTATTTATAATATCATTCATAACATTATCATCAATATTACCAAGAGGAATTAAGGAATCTTCATTAGGGCCAGTTATAATTAAAGAATCATTATAATAAAAAGTACTTGCTAAAACAATATAATATTCCCCATCATTTAAAAATTTAAAACCATTATTAGAAGCATCAAATGTATAACTTTTTTGATCTTTATTGATACCACCAAAATGTGTTAATTCAACATTATTTACTAATTCTCCTTTTAAATTATAAATAACATCGACATCATATACAGTATATGGATGATATATTGTTTTTTTAAAGATAAATTTTTTTACTTCAGTTGGATTAAAGTAATCAGTTCTTAAAATATTATTTATTTTAGCTATAAAAACATATTTACTTACTGCTACCGCTTTATTAGGTGTACTAGTATCATAAGCATAACAACTATATACATAGTTTACCGGTAAACCATTATAATATGAGTTGTTTTCTTTTTTTTGAAAGGCAACAAAAATTATTATTGTATAAACTAAAATAGGTAAAAGTAAATAAGCAAAATTAATCTTTTTTTTATTTAATTTATTAATAATTTGATTATAATTATTTTCTTTATTTATTTTTTTATTAAAAATAATTGGAAATAAATTTTTCATTTCATTCTCCTTTATAAATATTTTTTAATTCTTTTAATGTGCGATATAAATAATTTTTTACATTTGATTCATTAATATTTAATTGTTTAGATATTTCTTTTATTGTTAATGATTCAACATAATATAAATAAAATATTTTAAATATGATAATGTCTTTATTTTTTAAGTATTTCCATATTTCCTCTAAATTATCTTTATCAACAATATTTTTTTCAATATTAATATTATTTTTTAAATTATTTATTTCTGTTTTAGTAAATAAATTTTTAATTTTATAAGATAATCCATAATACTTATTAATTTTATTTTTTGCTATACCAATAACATATTGATTAATATTTTCTATATCATTCTGTTTTGATAATTGTTTATATAAAGCAATATAGATATCTTGAATTATATCATTTACATCATCGATATTATTACATTTACATACTACATATTTAACAACTGCATCATAAGTTTTATCGTAAACTTCATTAAATTCGTTTAAATATTCAATCATTTTACCACCTTACATTATTATAGTTCTTATTTTATTATAAAAAGTTTCAAAGTTATAATAATTATATCATTTTTGTGTTATAATTTATTTATAAAAAATAGGAGGTGATAATTAATGCCTAGTTGGTCAATTCATTTAGCGGTCGCTAAAAAAGTAAATGAAAAATTAAAACTTAATAAAGATTTATTTTATTATGGTAATTTGATTCCTGATGTTGATAAAAATTCATCTATTAATAGATATAATGCACATTATTATGATAAAAATTTACCATATTTCAACTGTCCTAGAGAACATATGATAAATATTGATCTATTTTTAAAGGATTACAAAGATAATTTATCTAATCCATTAATTTTAGGTTATTATTGTCATTTACTTACAGATTATTATTATAACTTAAAAGTTTATACAACCAAATGGGTATGTGATAAAGATAATAGTATTATAGGAATTAAATTAAAAAATAATAAAACAATAAAACTTGGTAAAGAAGATAAAAAGAAATTAAGAAAAAAATATAAACATAGTGATTTTGAATTATATGGTAAATATTTATTTAATACAATTGAAATTCCTAATAATGTAGAATTAATTAAAGATAATATAAAATATTTAAAAAATAATTTGTTAACGGATGAATTAGTTGAACAACGAATAAAATATTTAAATACTGAGTTTAAAAAGGATAATAAACTAACTTTAAAAGAAAGAATAATAAAAAATAATTATAAATTATTTACTAAGATAGAATTAGATGAGATGCTAGAAGAATGCGTTAAAATGGTTATTACAAAAATAAATGATTTAGGTGTGCTAGAATGAATAAATCTGTTAAAGTAATGTTTGGTAATAAAGGCGCTAATTATGAATATAAAATAGGTGAAATAAATGTTGCAAAAAATTGGAATCCAACTGCTACCAGTGGCAAAGATTTTGGTGGATTTAATTATACTACGCCTAAATATATATTAAGATGGCTTCATAGGGGAGATACTATATATGATGTTGAAGTACCAAAAGATGCAGAAAATATAAAAATAGAAGGTGCTACTACAATATATAGATGCAATAAAATAATATTAACTAATCCAAGAAAGGTAACTGATGAAATCGCGTTAGAAATTTATAAAAATTCACAAATACCAGAAGAAGCATATCCTAATGCTTTAGGTAGTGTAGCAGTTATGAATTATTTTAAAACTGCTAAAACCATATTAAAAGAAAAAGTAAATAAAAATAATGTTGATTTTTACTTATCTGAATGGAATGATTTTACTAGTAAACATAATAGAAAGAATTGCAATGAAACAGTAATTTATATTGATAAAGAATTAAATAAAATTTCTAAAGGTTAAATATACTTTTAGATTTTTTTATAGTATAATTACTATAGGTGTAGTTTATGAAGTCAAAAAAAGTTTTAAAATTATTATTAGTGTTTTTAATTGTTACAATAGGAGTTTATGCTTTATATTTTAATAAAAAATTAGTAAGTGAAAATGATAAAATAGAACAAGAAATTATTGATAACCAAGAACAAATTGCTGATGATGAAAATAATGTTATAGAAGATAATAATGAAGTTATTGATAATGATGAAAAAAATCAAGATAATCAAGTTGAAGATAATAACAAAAATGACAAAGATGAACAAAATAATGAATCTAATAAACAAGAAGAAATTATTGATAAAGTAGAAACAAATAAACCTATTGAAAATAAACCAAGTGATGAAGAAAATAAAAAACCAGTTGAAGAACAACCATTAACGCAAGCCCAATTAAACAATATAAAAAGAAATGAATTATAAAATAAATATTCAATTACTATTAAATATGGTAATGAATTTACCTATTATATTAGCAATAAAAAAATAAATTATTTAACTGATGAAAATAAAATAGAAGAACAATTAAATAATTTAGATTCAGCTTTAAAATTATATCCTAGTAATTTTTTTAAAGAAATGAAAGATAATGATATGGCTCTAACAATTTTATTAATCGATAAGGTTAGCGATAATTCATTTGCAGGATTAACTGATAGAAATTTACTTTATAACATTAAAATTTTAATAACGACTAACGATTTTATTCAAAGAACAATTCATCACGAAATTATGCATTATATTGAATCCTATATAGAAATAAAAAATTATCCTGATGATGCTTTTAAGGAATAGTCAAATTATAATGGTGATGGTTTTACATATGGAGTGTTTGATAATAGTAAAGTTTATAACCAAATAAATAATAAATACAATACTAATTTCGTTAATAGTTATGCTCAAACTAATCGTGATGAGGATATTGCTTCTACTTTTGAAGATATTATGGGTAGAGCATATAAACCAGTTGGATGTTATGATGTTGGTTCTCCAATATATAATAAAGTGGTATTAATTAATAAAGTATTGGAAGATACATATGAATGTGTTAAAACTGGTGGTAATTATCAATGGAATAGATTTATTAGATAATAAAAGTTGTTTATGTGTTATACTATATATTGAATGAGGTGAAAATAATGAAAGATAAGTATCATTTAACAAAAGAACAAAATTTGTCTTTCATTAAAAATAATTTAATTTTAATTATATATAATAGTGCAAGATTAGAAGGTATTAATACTACTTATCCTGATACAAAAACAATCTTAGAAGGTGTTAATGTTCCAAGTTTAAAACTTGATGAAATAAATTGTATCTTAAATTTAAGAGATGCTTGGAATTATGTATTAACTAATATTGATAGCAAAATTAATTTAGAATTTATTTGTAAGGTAAATTCATATGTTTCTAGAAATGAATCTTTAGAATGGGGAGTTTTAAGAAATGGTAAAGTAGGTATTAATGGTGTGGATTATATACCTGATATTCCAATTAAAGAAGATGTTATTAGTAATATAAACAAAATTTTACAAGAAGAAAATGTTACAAAAAAAGCAATCGATTTAATGCTTTATTTAATGCGTAGTCAAATATTTTGGGATGGTAATAAAAGAACTAGTATGATAATTGCTAATAAAATATTGATTGAAAGTGGTTGTGGCGTTATAACTGTTAAAGAAGAAAATATTAATGAATTTAACAAATTATTAACTGAATATTATAATACTAATAATAAAAATAAAATTGTTGAATTTTTATATGAAAATTGTATTTTTGGATTAGAAATTAATTAAGAAATCTATGATTATGAAAAACATAGATGTTAGAACTTTACTGTATCAAATATAAAGAATTAATAATAAAGTTATAGATAATATGATATTTTCAATAATTGACAATTATTTGCGTAAATGATATTATATTAGCGTGGTAAAAGAGGTGATTTTATGTTAAAAGCAAGTGTAGTTGCAAAGTATTTTTTGTCAAAAGATCCTAAAAGATTATTATTTAATAATAATGTTGTAAAAATAAATAATACAAAATCATATGAAGGAAATATAAGATTAAATAAATATCTTTTTCTAACACAAGTTGTTTATTTAGCAAAATATTCAAAAAAATTAATATATGATGATTTTGTTGCTTATGTGAATGGACCTGTTGTCAAAAATATTATTAATGATTATTCAATTATGTCATCAAAAAATGAAATAATCGATTTACCTTCTAACATAAAGGCTTTTTTAGATAAAATATATGAAGCATTAGAAAATGCAACATATGAAGAATTAATTGAAATAACTCATGAGGATCCAGAATGGATTAGATTAAGTCAAGATGTGTATAATGCTCCTATAATGAATTTAGAAAAAAATATTGATATTTATAAAGAAAGATATAAAGGATTAATAGAAGCATTAAAAATTTAGATCAGCAATTAGAAATAGGACAAGTATTATGGCTTAAAGTAAGATATCAAATAGATATTGTATCTATTGTTAAACATCCGATGATTATTTCTAAAATTGAAAAAGATTATATTGAAGTAATTGCTATTGATAAAACAAAAGGTAAGTTACATCAACTTTTTCACAATTATAATTATTATTTAAATTGTAGTAATCCAAAAGAAACTGTAATTTTTGAAGATAGTTATGCTCAATTGAATACTAAATTAACTATTGATAATATAGAAGAATTAAAATATTTTAGAAAAACATTAGACAAACTATCAAATAAAAAATTACAAGAATTATTAAAAAAATATGAAGAATATCATAATAGTAATGTTCTAGATGAAAAAAGAATAGTCCATATGAATAAAGAAGAAATTTTAAAGTTAAATGAAGAAATTTTAATAAAATCATAAAACTTTTACTTTTTAAGTAGAAGTTTTATTTGTATGCTATAATATTTAAAGGAGGTTAGCTATGAAAGATAATACTTTATTAATAATACCTAATGAAATAAAAGAAGAAATGATTTTAAAAATAACTAGTGAAAACAATTTATTAGATATTAAATATATTTCATTAAAAGAATTATATAAAAAGTTTTTTAATTATGATATTAAAGCAATTTATTATTTAATGGATAAATATAATTTTAAATATGAAGTTGCTAAGGTATATTTAGATAATATGTTTTATGTGAAAGATGATTTTGATGATGATAAATTAAAGTTATTATTAAAGTTAAAAGATGAAGTAAAAGATTATATTATTACTAGTAAAATTGATGTTTACAAAAATAGAAATATAGTTGTTTATGGTTATGATTTAAGTAATTTTGATCTTAATTTATTAAAAAAAATAAGTAATAATATTGAGGTCATAAAAGAAGAAACAAAATATAAACATCGTAAAATATACGAGTTTAAAACATTAGAAAAAGAAGTAGAATTTGTTTTTGATAAAATAATTGATTTATTAAAAAATAATATAAATATCAACAATATTAAATTAATTGTTAGTAGCGATTATCATAATACATTAAAAAGAATGAGTAATTTTTATAATATTCCTATTAATATACCAAGTGATACTAAATTAAGTGATACATTAGTAGGTAATTATTTTATTAAAAATTATAACTCAAATATAATCGATGAAATTAAAGATAAGTTTAATGAAGTTGAATTAATAAATAAACTAATTGATATAGTTAATAAATATGTCGAATTAGATTTTGATAAGGCTAAAGATTTAATTATTTATGAAGTTAAAAACTGTAAAATTAAAGATATTCAATTAAAAAATAGTATTAAGTTAATAACTTTTGATAGTTTAGTAAGTGATGATGACTACGTATTTATTCTAGGATTCAACTATGGGGTTATTCCAAATATTTATAAAGATGAAGATTTTTTATCAGATAAAATAAAAGAAAAATTAGGTTTACTAACATCTAAAGAAAAAAATATTATTTTAAAAGATAAAATAGTTAACAAAATTAATAGTATTAAAAATTTAACGATATCTTATAAATTAAAAAATAATAATGAAGAATATACAATCTCCAATTTAAATGATATTTTAAAATTAGAAATAGTTGATGAAGAAATTGATAGTTTTAAATCAGATATTTATAATAAAATAAAATTAACCTCATCTTTAGATAAATTAGTTAAATATAATATTAAAGAAAATAATTTATCTAAATTATTTAGTAATTATCAAGATATTAAATATATGAAATATGATAACAAATATACTAATATAAATAAAAATGATTTTAATAAATTTATCAATAATAAAATAACTTTATCTTATTCAAGTTTAGATAATTATTTTAAGTGTGGCTTTAAATATTATTTAGGTAATATTTTAAAAATATCTCCTTATCAAGAAACTTATTATACCGTTTTAGGTAATTTGTTTCATTATGTTTTATCGCAAGCATTTTTAGATAATTTTGATTTAGATAAATGCTATGATGAATTTTTAAAAGAACAAAAATATCAATTTAATAATATGGAAAAGTTCTTTATTAAGAAAGCAAAAGAAGAATTAATATTTATTATCGATACAATTAAAAAACAATATAAAGATACTAATTTAACTAATGCTTTTTATGAAAGAAAAGTATTTGTCGATAAGAGTACAAATGTTAAAGTTACTTTTATGGGTGTTGTCGATAAGTTATTATATAAAGATGAAAATGACAAAACTATTGTATGTATAGTTGATTATAAAACAGGTAATACTGACATAAATCTTGATTATGCGAAATATGGTTTAAGTTTACAACTACCAATCTATTTATATTTAAGTAAAAATATGAATTTGAAAAATGTCGAAGTAGCTGGTTTTTATTTACAAAAAATATTAAATAATGAAATAAAGAAAGATAATAAACATACTTATTTAGAATTAAAAGAAGATAATTTAAAACTAGTTGGTTATACTAATGATAATTTAGATATTTTAGAAAAATTAGATAAAAATTATGAAAATAGTAATTTTATAAAGTCATTAAAAATGACATCAAAAGGGTTTAGTAGTTATTCTAAAATGATCAATAGTGAAGAAATAAATAATTTAATTAATTTAGTTGATGATAAAATAAATGAAGCAAGGGATGAAATATTAAATACTAATTTTATAATTAATCCTAAAAAAATCGATAATAAAAATATTGGATGTGAATATTGTGAATTTAGAGATGTTTGTTTTAGAAAAGAAAATGATATTGTTATATTAGAAAGTGGTGAGGAAAATGCCTAAATGGACTAAAGAACAAAGTGAAGCCATCTATAAAGATAATACTAATATAATAGTAAGTGCAGGAGCGGGAAGTGGTAAAACAGCAGTATTAAGTGAAAGAGTTATAACTAAATTAAAAAATGGTATTCATATCAATGAATTGTTATTATTAACATTTACTAAAGCAGCAGCTAAAGAAATGAAAGAAAGAATAAGAAAAAAAATAATTGAAAATAATTTATTAGAAGAATTAGATATGATTGATGCATCATATATTACAACTTTTGATAGTTTTGCCTTATCGATAGTCAAAAAATATCACTACTTATTAAATGTATCAAAAAATGTTAATGTCATCGAAGAAGATATTTTAAAGATAAAAAGAAAAGAAATGTTAGACGAAATATTTGAAAATAGGTATTTAAATGATGATAAATTTATAAAATTAATTACCGATTTTTGTGTTAAAGATGATAAAGATATTAGAAATCAAATTTTAACTATCAATTCAAAACTAGATATGTTACCTAATAAAAAAGAATATTTAGAAAATTATAACTATTTTAGTGATGATATTATTAATCAAAATATTAATGATTATATTTTATTATTAAGGAAAAGAATAGATAACATAGGTAATTTATTAAGTGAATTAAGTGATTATGTAGATTCTAGTTATATGGAAAAATTAGATTTAACTAATTTGCTAAATAGTTTTGATTATGAGTCTATCAAAGAAAATGCTTTAATTAAGTTACCAATGTTACCACGCAACAGTTTAGAAGAAGCAAAAAAAACAAAAGAAAAATTAAAAAAAGTATTAGATGAAATAAATGAATTGTGTATTTATGAAAATACTTCTGAAATAAAAAATACAATTTTAAAAACGAAAGATTATGTCGATGTTATAATTTCGATAATTTTAGAATTAGAGGAAAAAGTACACAAATTCAAATTTGAAAACGATGCTTATGAATTTACAGACATTGCTTTACTTGCCATAAAAATAGTAAAAGAAAATAAAAATGTAAGAGAAGAAATAAAAAATTCTTTTAAAGAAATAATGATTGATGAATATCAAGATACTAATGATTTACAAGAAGAATTTATTAAATATATCGCTAATAATAATGTTTATATGGTAGGTGATATCAAACAATCAATTTATCGCTTTAGAAATGCCAATCCTAATATTTTTAAAAATAAATATGATTTATATAGTAAAAATATAAATGGTTTAAAAATTGATTTAAATAAAAACTTTAGATCAAGAAAAGAAGTATTAGATAATATCAATTTAATATTTAATATTATTATGAATGATTTTATTGGTGGAGCTGATTATCAAGTATCACATCAAATGGTATTTGGTAATGATGCTTATATTAACGAAGGAAAAACTAATCAAAATTATAATTTAGATTTAATAGATTATGAAGAAGATAAATTTTATACTAAAGAAGAAATAGAATGCTTTATTATTGCTGATGACATTAAACAAAAAGTAAAAAATAAATATCAAATATTTGATAAAGATAAAAAAATATTGCGTGATATAACTTATAATGATTTTGTTATTTTAATCGATAGATCATCTAATTTTGATTTATTTAAAAAGATATTTGAGTATAAAAAAATACCTTTAAATATTTTAAAAGATGAAAAAATGAATGATGATAATGATATTTTAGTATTAAATAATTTGATTAAATATATTTTAAAAATATATAACAAAGAATACGATAATTATTTATTTATAAGTTTATTAAGAAGTTTTTTATATAATGAAAAAGATGAAGTAATTTTTAAATATTTTGTTAATAAAAATTTTAAAGAAAGTAATTTATATAACGATGCTTTAAAAATAACTAAATTAATTAATAATAATTCAATTAACAATATCATCGATGAAATATTAAATGAATTTAATTTTTATGAAAAATTAATTACAATTGGTAATATTGATTCTAGTATTATTAAGATCGATAAAATAAAAGATATGGCTGATAACTTAAGTAAATTAGGTTATGATATATTTGATTTTTCTAATCATTTAGATAAAATGCTAAAAGAAAAATTAGATATGAAATATAAAATTGCAGGTGATTTTGGTAACAATGTTAAAATAATGACAATTCATAATTCGAAAGGATTAGAATATCATATTTGTTATTTTGCAAGCCTTTATAAAGAATTTAATATTAAAGATTTAAATGAAAGATTTTTATATAATACTAAATATGGCATCTTGACACCTTACTTCGATAATGGTATTATGGACACAATTGTTAAAAAATTAGTTAAAGAAGATTATTTAAAAGAAGAGATATCAGAAAAAATTAGATTGTTTTATGTCGCCCTTACTAGAGCGAAAGAAAAAATGATTTTAGTATTACCTAAAAAAGAAATAAGTTATACTAAGGTAGATGATTATGTTAAAGAAAAATATCGTAGTTTTGCAGATATGATTAATTCGATTAAAGATAAATTAGAGTTATATACTAAAACAATTGATTTAAATAGTTTAAACTTATCTAAAGATTACAATTTAATTAAAGTAGGTAATTATCAAAATAATATTGAATTAAGTGATGATAAAATAAATATAGAAAATATTACTATTGAAAATGAAGTATTAGAAAATAGTAGTTTTTCTAAAAAGATGAATGATTTAATTACTAAGGAAATAAAAGATAATTTAAACTTTGGGTTAGAAGTACATGAAATATTAGAAAATATCGATTTTAAAGAAAAATATATTAATGATAATAAATTAATAAATGAAAAAGTAAATAAATTTTTAAATAGTGATTTATTAAAAAATATCGATAAAGCTAAAGTATATAAAGAATATGAATTTATGTATGTTAAAGATGATATAAAATATCACGGTATAATCGATTTGATGTTAGTATATGATGAATACATTGATATAATTGATTATAAATTAAAAAATATTGACGACAAAAAATATATTGAACAATTAACAGGATATAAAAATTTTATCGAGTATAAAACTAATAAAAAGGTTAATTTATATTTATATTCGATAATTGATTCAACTATATTAGAAATAACACATTAATTTGTGTTTTTTTATTTGCTTTTTTTATCAAAAAATGGTATCATTATATTAACAATAAAAGAAAGTAGGGGAAGTATATGTATGCTATAAAAGTTAATAGCGAAATAAAGAAACTTAAAAAAGTTTTATTGCATCGTCCTGGTAAGGAATTATTAAATTTAACACCAGATACTTTAAGTGAATTATTATTTGATGATATTCCTTATTTACCAGTGGCTCAAAAAGAACACGACCAATTTGCTTCTATTTTAAAAGAAAATGGGGTCGAAGTCGTATATTTAGAAGATTTAATGACAGAAGTTTTAATGTTTAATCCACATGTTAAAGAAAAGTTTTTAAAACAATTTATTTATGAAGCAGGTATTAGAACTCCTAAATATAAAAATTTAGTATATGAATATTTAGATAATATTAAAGATACTAAAGAATTAGTTTTGAAAACGATGGAAGGAATTCAAATAGGAGAATTAGACCGCGAAAAAAGAGAAGTTGAAAAATCTTTAGTCGATTTAGTTAGTGAAGAATCTAAATTCTTAGCTAAACCAATGCCTAACTTATATTTTACAAGAGATCCTTTTGCTAGTATAGGTAATGGTGTATCTTTAAATAAAATGTATTCAGTAACTAGAAATAGAGAAACTATTTATGCTGAATATATATTTGAATATCATCCTGAATTTAAAGGTCAATTATCTTTATATTATGATCGATATTTACCTCATCATATCGAAGGTGGTGACATATTAAATTTAAATGATCATGTTTTAGCAGTTGGTTATTCACAAAGAACTTGTCCAGAAGCAATCGATCAATTAGCTAAAAATTTATTTAAAGATAAAGACTGTAAAATTGATACTGTTTTAGCGTTTAATATTCCAAATAGTCGCGCATTTATGCATTTGGATACAGTATTTACACAAATTGATTATGATAAATTTACATATCATCCAGGTATTATGGATACACTACAAGTGTTTGAAATTACAGAAGGAGATATTCCTGATAGTGATGAAGATTTAAATGTTAGAGAAATAAATGATTCCTTAGAAAATATTTTATCGCATTATTTAAATAGACATATAACTTTGATTCCTTGTGCTGGTGGTGATAAAATAGCTTCAGAAAGAGAACAATGGAACGATGGCTCTAATACTTTATGTATCGCACCAGGTGTAGTTATTGTATATGATAGAAACAATGAAACTAATGAAATTTTAAGAAAAAATGGTATTAAAGTACTAGAGATGAATAGTGCGGAATTATCACGTGGTCGTGGTGGTCCAAGGTGTATGAGTATGCCATTAGAAAGGGAGATGTAATATGAATTTTTATAATAGAGATTTTTTAAAACTAATCGATTACACACCAGAAGAAATTGAACATTTAATTAAACTTGCTATTTTATTTAAAAAGAAAAAACAAGAAGGTAAAAATCACGCTTATTTAAGAGGTAAAAATGTTGTTTTATTATTTGAAAAAGATTCAACTAGAACAAGATGTGCTTTTGAAGTAGGAGCTATGGATTTAGGTATGGGCGTAACCTATTTAGGTCCAACTGGTTCGCAAATGGGTAAAAAGGAAAGTATTGAAGATACTGCTAGAGTATTATCTAGAATGTACGATGGTATCGAATATCGTGGTTTTGATCAAGATATCGTCGAAGAACTTGCTAAATATTCAAAAGTTCCTGTATGGAATGGTTTAACTAATGAATTTCATCCAACACAAATGTTAGCGGATATAATGACAGTTAAAGAACATTTTGGAGAAATTAAAGGTAAAAAGTTAGTATTTTTCGGTGATGGTCGTAATAATGTGGCCAATTCATTAATGGTTGTTTGTTCAAAATTAGGTATAAATTTTGTTTGTTGTTCACCAAAAAAATTATTTCCCAATGAAGACTTAATTAAAGAGTGCAAAGAATTTGCTAAAAAATATAATTCCAAAGTAGAATTTATTGAAGATCCAAAAGAAGCAGTTAGAAATGCCGATGTTTTATATACTGATGTTTGGGTTTCTATGGGTGAAGATGCTAGTCTTTGGGAAGAGAGAATTAATTTATTAAAACCTTATCAAGTAAATAAAGAATTAATGAATCAAGCTAATCCTGATGCAATATTCTTACACTGTTTACCATCATTCCACGATTTAAAAACAACAATAGGAAAAGAAATATATGACAAATTTGGCTTAAAAGAAATGGAAGTAACTAACGAAGTATTTGAATCAAAACAATCAAAAGTGTTTGATGAAGCGGAAAATAGATTACATACCATTAAAGCCGTTATGTTTGCAACGTTATATAAATGAGAAGAAAAGTAGTTATTGCTTTAGGTGGTAATGCTTTAGGCAATACCCCTTTAGAGCAATTAGAGTTAATTAAAAAAACAGCTAAAAATATTGTTGATGTTATTGAAGATGGATATGATGTAGTTATAACGCACGGTAATGGTCCCCAAGTAGGAATGATTAATTTAGCAATGGAAGTATCACACGAAGAAGCAAATACTCCTGATATGCCATTTGCTGAATGTGGAGCAATGAGTCAAGGATATATCGGTTATCATTTACAACAATCAATTCAAAAAGAATTGTTAAAAAGAAATATGCGTAAAAATTGTATAACCGTTATAACTCAAGTATTAGTTGATGATAAAGATGAAGCATTTAAAAATCCTACTAAGCCAATCGGTAATTTCTACACAAAAGAAGAAGCAGATTTGATTACTAAAGAAAAAGGATATGTTTTTAAAGAAGATGCTGGACGGGGCTATAGAAGAGTGGTAGCTAGTCCTAGTCCCGTTAAAATCATTGAAAATAAAGTAATAAAGGATTTAGTGAATAAAAGAAATATTGTTATTGCTGCAGGTGGTGGTGGGATACCAATTATCAAAAAAAGAAATGGTTATCAAGGTGTCGATGCTGTTATCGATAAAGATAAAACAAGCGCTAAATTAGCAATCGATTTAGATGCTGACATATTTTTAATATTAACGGCAGTGGAAAAAGTATGTATTAATTTTAGTAAAGAAAACGAACAAAAACTAAATTTATTAACCGTTAAACAAGCAAAAGAATATATGAAAAATGATGAGTTTAAAAAAGGAAGTATGCTTCCTAAAATTGAAGCATGTGTAGATTACGTAACTCATAAAAAAGATGGTCAAGCAATTATTACATCATTAAGTAAATTAAAAGATGCCTTATTAGGAAGAACAGGCACAATTATTATTAGAAAGGAAAAGTAGTATGGCAAAGAAAAAAAGAAAAGAGTTTTTAACAGCTTTTTCAATTATTTTTATTTTAATATTTGCTTTAGGAATAGTTACCCATTTTCTACCTAAAGCAGAATTTGCAACTGTTGATGGAGTTGAAGAAATTGTAAATGGAAGTGGCGTTGTAGGAGCAACCTTACCAGATGTATTATTATCGCCAATATTAGGTTTTGAAAATGCAATTGATGTTTGTATATTCGTTCTTATTTTAGGAGGTTTCTTAGCTATTGTTGCTCGCAGTGAAGCCTTAGAAACAGGAATTAAAGTTTTAGTAAAAAAATTAAAGGGAAGAGAATTAATTTTAATACCAATTTTGATGTTTATATTTTCAATTGGTGGGACAACTTATGGTATGCTTGAAGAAACAGTTGGTTTTTATGCTTTACTATCGGCTACGATGGTTATGGCAGGCATGGATACATTAGTAGCTTCTGCCGTAGTTTTATTAGGAGCAGGTTCTGGTGTTTTAGGTTCTACTGTAAATCCTTTTGCAGTTGGTGTAGCAGTATCAGCTTTACCAGAAGGAGTAGTAGTTAATCAAGGTTTGATAATTGGTATTGGCGTATGTTTATGGCTTACGACATTATTAATTTCAATTATATTTGTTATGGCTTATGCTAGAAGGGTAATTAAGAAAAAAGGTTCTACTTTCTTATCATTAAGAGAAAGAAGAAATATGGAAGAAGAGTATGGTGAACACGCTAATACAGAATTAGATAATGTAAGATTATCGAAAAAACAAAAAATTACATTATGGTTATTTGCTTTAACATTTTTAGTTATGATAATTGGATTTATTCCTTGGGAAGAATTTAATATTACAATATTTACTAAATTTACTGGCTGGTTAACTGGTATGCCATTAGGACAATGGTACTTCTATGAAGCAGCTTTATGGTTCTTAATTATGTCAGTAATAATCGGTTTTGTAAATCGTACTGGCGAGAAAAAGTTTGTCGATACATTTATTGATGGCGCTGAAGATATGGTTGGTGTTATATTAATAATTGCTATTGCCCGTGGGGCTTCTGTATTGATGCAAAGTACATATTTAGATAATTATATTATTTATAATGCAGCTGAGATGTTAAAGACAGTTCCAATTATTATATTTGCACCATTTAACTATGTTGTTCATGTGTTATTATCAATATTAGTTCCATCAAGTTCAGGTCTTGCTACTTTATCAGCTCCTATTATTGGTCCTATTGCTGATCAATTGGGTTATAGTGTTGAAGGTACAGTTATGACGATAGTTGCTGCTAATGGTTTAGTTAATTTAATTACACCAACTTGTGGCGCTATTATGGGAGGACTTGCTTTAGCAAAAGTAGAATATGCAACTTGGGTTAAATTTGCTTTAAAAATTGTCTTTACTATTGCTATTGTTAATATAGTTATATTAACGACAGTAATGATGTTTATTTAGAGATGAAATTCATCTCTTTTTGTTTTAATTTATTTTTAAATGTGATATAATATTTCCTTGTTGAGGTGATATTAATGCAAAATGAAATAAATTTAACAAGACTTAATATGTATTATAAAAGATTAAAAAGATATATTGATACTAATGACTTAAGTGTTTTGGAATTTGAAAACTATTATATGATATTTAAGGAATTTGTATATAGTGGTTTGTTTTCTCCGGAACATTTAAAACAATTTGCTGAATCGCTATTGAATGTTAATTTATGTATTGTAAATGTTAAAGATATAGAACATTTAAAAACATACCATTATGAATTAAAAACATTTATCGAATTTATTAATGATGGCAAAAAAAGTAAAATTAAAAAATTTGAGAATGTAAAAGTTAAAAAAATGTATAAATTTTAAGTTAATTAATTTTAACTTTTTATTTTGGAATTGCAAATAATACTATTTCAGTTGGAAATATATAATTACTATAATATCTTAAATAAAAATCGTAATTATTATATTCATGTATTAATTTAGGTAATTTCCATAAATCTTCATTGTTATGATATACCGATATTAATAAAGTTGGCTTATCATTTATAATGTGATTTTTACATCCTATTAAAGCATTATATTCGCCACCTTCGATATCCATTTTAATTATATCTATTTTTTCTAATATGTCATTGTCTAAATTAATAGATTCTACTTCAATAGTACCATTACTATCTACTTGATTAGCGGATGAGTTAATACTACTTTCTTTTAAATACATAATTGTATTATCATTTGCAACAGCTTTATTTCTATATATAATGTTGTTATATTTACTTAAATTATTTTTTAATTTTGCCATCGTTTCTAAAGTTATTTCATAACAATATATTTTCTTATAATTATTATAAGTGTTTATATAATCTAAAATTGTATCTCCAATGTACGCTCCTACATCGACAAAAACTTGATTATTAGAATAAGGGATTATATCTAAATCAAAATAGTGTTTATAATTAGAATTCATACACTCTTTTAAAGTAATAAAATCATATTGATACCAATTATTTAATATACCATACAATAATTTCTTTGAACTATAATCTTTTAAATTATTATATAACCAAATATAATCATCGATGTGTTCGTGTAATGATTTAGCTTTTTCGTATATTTCATTATAATCATTTTTTTCACTATCTAAAGTACCCCAATATTTGAAATCATTTAAAAATTTTTCAATTGATTTTTGAGTGTCTTTATTTACTTTGTTAAAATTATTTTTAATATTTATAAATATTTCTTCTAAAGTCATATTTTTAATTTTTAAAATTAATTCATTAAAATTTTTATCAATTATATTCAAAATTCATCACCTGATAAAATATATGTATTTTTACAACAAATTTATTCAAATATAATTAAATATTTGATATAATTATATTTAGGAGTTGTTTTCTATGGAAAAATATATACCTGACATATATCAAAAAAGTATTTACAATATAAATTATGATGTTTTATATAATAGAGGAATAAGATGCCTATTAATTGATTTGGATAATACAATCGTTCCAATTACTATGAAGAAACCTAATAAAAGAGTCAAAGAATTGTTTGATGATTTAAAAACTAAAGGTTTTAAAATTATTATTTTTTCTAATAGTTCAAAAACTAGGGTAAAACCATTTAAAGATGAATTAGATGTTGATTGTTGCGCTTTTGCTATGAAACCATTTAAATTTAAGTATAATAAAATTTTAGAAGAGTACAAATTGAATGTTGCTTCCGTTGCTTGTATTGGAGATCAACTATTAACTGATATTAAAGGTGGTAACATGATTGGTATTACTACAATATTAGTTAATCCAATTGGTACTAAAGAAAGAATATATACAAAAATTAATCGTTATTTTGAAAGAAAAATATTAAAAAAATTAAGAGATAATGATTTATTTACTAAAGGAAAATATTATGAATAAATGTCGTGGTTGTGGAGAATTAATTGAAAATGATGGTTTATGTGAAAGATGTTTTCGAATAAAACATTATAATGATTATAAAATTGTATCTAAAAGTAATAATGATTTTATTCCTATATTAAAAAATATAGATAATAATGATTTAGTTTTATTAGTTGTCGATTTATTTAATATCGGCGATTTATCTTTAATTAGAAAGTATTTAAAAAATGATATTTTATTAGTATTAACAAAAAGAGATTTATTACCAAAAAGTGTTTCTTTTGATAAATTATATAATTATGACTATAAAATAAATTATATTGATAAAATAATAATAAGTAGTTCTAAAAATTATAATTTTGATGAATTATTAAATAAAATAAATAAATATAAAAAATCAAATAATGTCTATGTTGTAGGATATACTAATGCTGGTAAATCGACAATGATTAATAAATTAATTTATAATTATTCTGATACTAAAACTGAAATAACGACTAGTCCACTTCCTAGTACGACTTTAAATACTATTGAAATAAAATTAAATGGCATTACTTTAATTGATACTCCTGGATTATTGGATGAAGGAGATATTTCTAATTATGTAAGTGGGGAAGAACTAAAAAAAATAATACCTAAAAAAGAAATAAAACCAGTTACTTATCAAATAAAAGGTAATCAAACTATTGTAATAGATAAATATCTACAAATAGAAGCTAGTGATATTGATTTAACCTTTTATATGTCAAATAATTTAGAAATAAAAAGATATTATAAAAATATTCCAACTAATTTAAAAAAACATATTATTGAAGTTAATAAAAATGATGTTGTTATTAAAGGATTATGTTTTATTAAAACCAATAAAAAAAGTGTAGTAAATATCTACACTTTAGATAATGTTTTAGTATTTACTCGCGATAGTATAATTTAGCAGCTTCAATAAAACTAGTAAAAATTTTTTTGCTATTTAAATCTTTATCATAATTTTTTTCTGGATGCCATTGTAGACCGATATTAAAAAGGTCTTCTTTTTTTTCGATAGCTTCAATTACATTTTCACAAGTCCCAACTATATCATAATTACCACTATTACATACTTTATAATCGTGAAAACTATTTACTAATATTTTATCTTCTTTTAATATATCATATAATTTAGAATCTTTTTTTATTTCTACTAAATGTTTATAATTGTTTTTACTATTATGAAATTTATTTTCAATAATTATGTTTATATTATTATTGTCATAATTACACATTGTTTGCATTCCCATACAAATACCTAACAGAGGTATATTATTTTTATTGCAATAATCACATATAAAATTATGGTGTTCATATCTTTTTGATCCCCCGGGAATCAATATACCGTTACATAAATTTATTTGATTAATTAATATTTCTTTATCTTCTTTTGTCAATTTGTTAGTATCCTTAGGTCTTGTTTTATAATATTCAATTAATAAAGGCGGTAAAATTAAAATAGGAATTCCTCCATATTTAATAATTGCTCTTCTGTAATTTTCAAAAATACAGATGGTACTTTTTTGTTTTATAGAATAGTCATCAATTCCAACAATACCAATAATAGGTTTCATAATATCACCATTTTTATTATGAAAATATTTATAAAAAATATAACAAAAAAAGCCAAATTTGGCTTTTTTATTATGGACCGGTAGGTCCTGTTGGTCCAGTAGGTCCGGTAGGTCCAGTAGGACCGGTAGCACCTTCAGCTCCGGTAGGTCCAGTAGCTCCTTCAGCCCCAGTAGGCCCTTCAGCTCCGGTAGGTCCAGTAGGTCCTTCAGCTCCTGTTGGTCCGGTAGGCCCTTCAGCTCCAGTAGGTCCAGTAGCCCCTTCAGCCCCAGTAGGTCCAGTAGCCCCTTCAGCTCCGGTAGGCCCAGTAGGTCCTTCAGCACCAGTAGGTCCAGTAGCCCCTTCAGCTCCGGTAGGTCCAGTAGCCCCTTCAGCCCCAGTAGGTCCAGTAGCACCAGATAAACCGGTAGGCCCAGTAGCCCCAGTAGGCCCGATAGGCAAAACTAAATTAAGGAAAAAGGCAGGAGAAGTACCAGTTATTGAAGCGGATGCAGTGGCTCCAGTAGTTACAGTACCAATAGTGAATGTAGGATTAATTGATGGTCCAGTAGCCCCAGTAGCTCCAGTAGGTCCGGTAGGTCCAGTTGGTCCAGTAGCTCCGGTTCCAGAAGGTCCAGTAGCTCCAGTAGGACCAGTAGGTCCGGTAGGTCCAGTAGCTCCAGTTGCACCACTACCAGAAGGTCCAGTTGGCCCTGTTGGTCCAGTAGCCCCAGCAGTTCCTGCTATACCTTGAATTCCCTGAATTCCTTGAACGCCTTGAGGTCCAGTAGGTCCTTGAGGTCCGGTAGCTCCGGTTGGCCCAGTAGCTCCAGAAGGTCCGGTAGGTCCAGTTGATCCAGTTGGCCCAGTAGCTCCAGTAGCGCCGGCTGGAATAGTAAAATCTAAAATTGCATTTTGGTTTGTACCTTCATTTACAACTTCTGCTTGTGTACCAGGTTGACCAGTTGTTGTTCTACCAATGACAACAGTAGTAGGTCCTTGAGGTCCAGTAGGTCCAGTAGGCCCAGTAGCCCCAATACAAGTTACACATTTTGGCCTGCAATGTTTATCTTGCTCAATTTTACACATTGCATTTTCATATATATCGTTATTAATAATATTCACCTCACACTTCTATAATAGAATATGTAAAACAACAAAAAAAATGAATGATAATAATATAATTGACAAAAAATTAATGAGAGTGTTAAAATAAAAATATAGGGAGATATTGATATGAAAAAACTTTTAATAGTAATAGATGTTCAAAAAGATTTTATTAATGAAAAAAATATAGATGTTTTAAAGCAAATTGTAGATTTAGTGAATTCAAATAAATTTGATGATATTGTTTTTACTAAATTTATTAATAGTAAAGAAAGTATATGGTATAAAAAATTAAAATATGAAGGTTGTTTAACTGAAGAGGGAAGAAAAATTTTAATAGATACTAAAAATTATAAAATATTTGAAAAAAAGATATATTCTGCAGTTAGTGATGAATTAGAACAATATGTAAATGAAAATAATATTAATGAAATTTATTTGTGTGGTTTCGATACAGATGCGTGTGTTCAAAAAACAGCAATAGATTTGTTTGAAAAAAATTATAATGTATTTGTTTTGAAAGATTATTGTATGACTTATAATATATTTTTGCATAACACAATTATAACTAACTTGAAAAGATTGATTGGTGAGGATAGTATTATTTAAAAAAGAAGGTAATATAATGATAGCTAATGTATTAATTGAAATTCAAAAACTTGATAAAAAATTTTCATATTTAATTCCTGATAATATGAATGCTAAAGTAGGTATTAGATGTTTAGTACCATTTGGTAATAGAAAGTTAGAAGGCTTTATTGTTGAAATTAAAGATAAAATAGAATGTGATTATGAACTAAAAGAAATAATTAGTTTAATTGATGACAATCCTGTTTTAAATGATGAATTATTAGACTTAGGTAAATACATTAGTAAAAAAACTTTATGTACATTAACTAGTGCTTATCAAACGATGTTACCAACAGCTTTAAAAGCTAAAACAACTAATAAAGTAAATAAAAAATATGTTTATTTTATAAGAAAAATAAAAGATTATGTCTCTAAAAATGAAAATGAAGAAATTATTTTAAATATGCTAAATAATAAAGATATATCTTTGAAAGAAGCTAATCAAATATCTAAATATACAGTAGATAAACTAATTAAAAATAATATAGTTGAAAAATATGAAAAAGAAGTTTACAGATTAAATGAAGAAGTATTTGAAATAGAAGAAGAAAGAAAATTAACTTTAGAACAAAATAATGTTATAAATAAAATTGATTTAAACAAATTTAAACCTTACTTATTACACGGTGTAACTGGTAGTGGGAAAACAGAAGTTTATATGAATTTAATTAAAAAAGTAATCAATTTAAATAAACAAGCTTTGGTCTTAGTTCCTGAAATCAGTTTAACGCCACAACTAGTAGAAACATTTAAAAAAAGATTTGGTAATAATATTGCGATATTACATAGTCATTTAAGTAATGGAGAGAAATATGATGAATGGAGAAAGATTGAAAGAAAAGAAGTTAATATTGTAATTGGTGCGAGAAGTGCAGTATTTGCTCCTTTAACTAATTTAGGTATTATTATAATTGATGAAGAACATTCTAATACTTATAAACAAGAAAATAATCCTAGATATAGTGCTATTGATATAGGAATTTATCGAGCTAAAAAATATAATATTCCTATTATACTTGGCAGTGCAACACCATCAATTGAAAGTTACACAAGAGCAAAATCTAATATATATGAATTATTAGAAATGAAAAATAGAGTTAATAATAATTTACCTAAAGTAACTTTAGTTGATATGAAAGAAGAAATAAAAAATAAAAATAATATATTTTCTAGATTATTAAAAGATAAGATTAATGAAAAATTAAATAACAATGAACAAGTTATTATTTTATTAAATAGAAGAGGTTATACTACTATTACAACTTGTAATAATTGTGGCTTTACACATAAATGTCCTAAATGTGATATACCACTAACTTATCACTTAAATACTAAAAAAATGGTATGTCATTATTGTAATTATGAAACAAACAAATTATATAAATGTCCAGAATGCAATAGTACTGATATTAAAGAACGAGGAATGGGTACTGAAAAATTAGAACAAATTGTAATTAATGAATTTAAAAATGCTAAAGTTGTTAGAATGGATGTTGATACTACTAGAACAAAACAAGCTCATCAAAAGATTATCAATGATTTTGAAAACTTGAAGTATAATATTTTAATAGGTACCCAAATGATTGCTAAAGGATTAAATTTTCCTAAAGTTACTTTAGTAGGAGTATTAAATGGTGATGCTTCTTTAAATATTCCTGATTTTCGAAGTGGGGAACGAACATTTCAACTATTAAACCAAGTAGCAGGTAGAGCTGGTCGTAGTGATTTATTAGGTGAAGTTATTATTCAAGCCTTTAATATTGATCATTATAGTTTGGTATATGCTAAAAAACATGATTATTTAAGTTTTTATAATGAAGAAATGCGAATAAGAAAAATATTAAAATATCCACCATTTTATAACTTATGTGTTGTTAAAATACAAGGTATAGATAATAATAAATGTGAAGAAGAATCTAATAAAATAATAAGTTATTTAAAACATAATTTAAAAGATGAAATTATTTTAGGTCCAAGTCCATCTGTAATACCTAAAATAAATAATGTTTATTATTATCAAATTATTATTAAATATAAAGATACAAAAAAAATATATAATTATTTAAAATTTATAAATGATAAATATTTAAATAGTAAAGTAAATGTGGGAATTGATTTTAATCCAAATAAAATATAAAAAAATATGGTATAATAAATATAGGTGATGTTGATGTTAATAGTAATAATAGTCATTATAATTTTAGTGTGTTATATTTATGGAATGTATAATTTATTTAATGCTTTAAATAATAAGTCAGATAAAAATTTTATAGAATTAGATAATTACTTTCAAAAAAGAATTAATTTAATTCCTACTTTAGTAAATATATTTAACCAATATAATTTAGAAAAAGATACTATTGAAAGAATTTTATTTTTAACTAAAGATGATTATACTAAACAAACGATTAAAGAAAAAATATCGACTAATATTGAATTAAATAAATATATTGATAGATTATGGGAAATAGCTGATTCAAATATTATATTAAAACAAAATCCAGTATTTTTAAATGTTATAAAACAGTTTAATATGGTTGAAGAAGAAATTATTGTAGCAAAAAAATATTACAATGAAGTTACAAAAAAATATGATCGTGTTGTCAATGTTTTTCCTAATAATTTGTTAGCAAGAATATTAAAATTTTATCCAAAACCAATATATAATGTTGATGAAACTTCAAGGAAAGTAATTAAAACAGAGTTTCCAAAAAGAGAAGCTGTTGTGCTAGAAGAAAAGAAGGAAGAAGAGGATTATTTTTAATCTTTTTTTTGTAAATTAATTTAAAAAATTTTCCGCGCGCGCGTAATTTAGGCCTAGACAAAAATAAAAAAATAATGTATACTTTAAATAGAAAGGTAAGGGAGAGTAATTGTGAAAAGTTATAAGAAATTTGGTTTTACTTTGATTGAATTATTAGCAGTAATAATTATACTAGCAATAGTGGCACTTATTGCTACGCCAATAATATTAGATGTAGTAGAAGATGCAAGAATATCAGCAGGTAAATCAGAAGCCCAAATGATATTAGGTGGGATAAATAATTATTGTGCAACCGAAGATATAAAATATCAAATGGATAATAGTTATACAAAAATATGTACATCAGATATGGATGTAAATGATGTACCAACAATGGTAAATTTAGGAAATGCTGAAATAATAAGCATAAATTATGATGGAACTAAATTAACAAAATTGGTTATAGAAAGTAATAACCATAAATTTACATTATGTGCAAGTGGTCAATTTGCAATGGATGATGAAGAATGTGATGATGATGGAGATGTTGCATTAGTAGGTGATCCAATAATAGAAAAAGCAAAAGAATTAGTGTATTCAAATGATACTTGTAAAACAGATGGAACAACATACCAATATATGGATGGATGTTATATAAAAGGAAATCCAACTAATAATTATCTATGGTATTCTGGTTTTCTATGGCGAATAATGGGAATAAATGCTGATGGAACAATAAGAATGATAACCGATGAAAATGTAACATCAATATATTGGGGGGGGACTTATACTGCTCAAAATTGGGATGATAGTTATGCTAAAGATTGGTTAAATAATTATTTTTATTCAAGATTAAAAGGAAATAATATAATAAAAGAAGAAATATGGTGCAGTGAAACTACTACTGATATAAATAGCGCAAGAACAACTTGTACAAATAATTTATCAACAGAAACTGCCAAAGTTGGCTTAATAACGCTAGATGAATATAATCTTGCAGGTGGTATTAGTTCGTATTTAAATATAGGGCAATATCAATGGACAATGACACCTTATAATAGTTCTCTCGCTTGGTACGTTAACGACAATGGTAATGCTGACACCCTTGACGGTTCCAGTTTGCATGGCCTTCGTGCAGTTATAAATGTCAACTTTGATGTCATTATTACCGGAGGTAATGGTACTCTAGGAGCAACTTGGAGTAGTGAGTCAGGTCCATATATTTTAAACGAAGATAAAAGTGTAGAAATAACAGGAAAATTAAATGGAAAATCAACAAGTGGTGAATATGTAATGTATGCCGGAAAGAAATATCGGGTAGTAGATAAAGATAGTAATGGCAATACAAAATTAATACTAGATGGATATTATGAGGAACCATCTGGAACAATATATGAAATGTCATATGGTTCCAACAATACATTTTCGACAGAAACTGGAATAGGTCAAAAATTAAATAGTGATGTATTAAATTGGCTAACAAATAATAATGAAACAGAAAAAGCAAAATTAGTAAGTAATTATACTTGGTATCAAAATGGCCTTGGCGGTGAAATTTATAATTATGAAGAATCATTGGATGAAGAAAATCCAACAAGAAGTATCCAAGCAACAGTAGGATTAATAAGAGTAGGCGAAATGTTATCAAGCCAAAGTAGTAGTATATTGACAAAAGGATATACAACTATAAGTAATTATAATAATGCAAATGAATATTGGACAATGACACCATATAATGCTAATCCTAGTGCCACTTTTGTTGTAATTGATGGAGGTGACGCTTACTTCGGTTTGGTTTTACTAAATTCTAGCATTCGTCCAGTTATAGTTGTCAACTCTGATGTCACCATTACCGGGGGTAATGGTACTTGGAGTAATCCATATCAAATATAAAAAGAAGATATGAAAAAAATAAGTACAAACGAAGTCATACACACCTTGCCGATGAAAAGGGCAAGGTGTGGCTTAAGGTTTGGGTGTAAGAATATACGTAGTTCTAACGCTTGGAACGTGAACAACGATGGTAACGCCAACAACAATTCCGTTTCCAATACGAATGGCCTTCGTGCAGATTCCTTCTAAACTTAATTTATATGATTAAGGTTGTATAAAACAAGAATTAGGAAACAATTCTTATTCCCTAGGTATAAAACCTAAAAATATTGGTGAAGACACAACTAGAATAAAAGTGGTTTAGTAGAGAAATCGAAAAATCATTTTTTTATTGTATAAACATATATACATAATTTACACATTTTCAATTTTGTGATAAAATTATTATTAGGTGATAAATAATGGATTTTAGTAATATTAAAATAGAAAAAGAATTACAAATAGTATTTATGGGAACACCTGAATTTGCTGTTCCAGTTTTACAAGGATTATTAGATAATTACAAAATAAGAGCAGTGGTAACACAACCAGATAGAAAAGGTAACCATAATCAAATTACTATTTCGCCAATAAAAAAATTAGCTAATGACAATACTTTATTAGTTTTACAACCAGAAAATATAAAAGAAGATTATCAAGAAATAATCAATTTAAAACCAGATATTATTATAACTTGTGCTTATGGACAAATTATTCCAAGAGAATTATTAGAATGTCCTAGATTAGGATGTATTAATGTTCATGCTTCTTTACTACCTAAATTAAGAGGTGGAGCTCCTATTCATAAAGCAATAATTGAAGGATACAAAAAAACAGGTATTACGATTATGTATATGAATACTAAAATGGATGAAGGAGATATCATTACTCAAGAAGAAATAGATATTTTAGATGATGATACGGCTAGTTCATTACATAATAAATTAAGTTTATTAGGTAGAGATTTATTACTTAAAACTTTACCTAGTATAATAGAGGGAACTAATAGTAGAACTAAACAAGATTCATCACAAGCAACTTATGCTTTTACTATAAAAAAAGAAGAAGAAAAGTTAAATTTTTATAAAACTGCTAGACAAGTATATAATCAAGTAAGAGGGTTAAATTCTTGGCCAGGTGCTTACTGTATATTTGAAGGGAAAATTCTTAAAGTATGGGAAGCTTATATTACAGAAAATTACCCAGTTGGTTTTAATGGTGAGATAACTGCTATTTATAACGATGGAATTGGTGTTAAAGTAAGTAATGGTGAAGTTGTATTTAAAGTAGTTCAACCTGAAGGTAAAAACAAAATGGATGCTATTAGTTTTATCAATGGGTTAAGAGATAAGAATATAGTAGGTAAAGTTTTACAATGAAAGAAACAATTGAATTTATAAAAAAGTTATGGGAAAATAAAAGAACAAAATCATTATCTATTTTATTAATGTATGTAATATTTTTTGCATTCGTATTTATGTTATTATCAAATAGTAGTAGTAATAATGTAGTAAAAGAACCTGAAGAAGAGAAAGTCGAATTATCAGAAATAACAAATTATAAATTAGAAATAATTGGTGAAGATAATTTTACTTATGATTCTTTAACAAAACAAATATTTTATGATGGTATATATTATGAAATGGATAATTGCCCAGAAAATTTATTAAAATATAATTTAAATGCTTTTGCTCCTATTAATATAGCTACATTAATAGAAGTAGGAACATTGGAGTCTACTAATTATATTGATAAAAGTGATACGTATGTTGTAAAAATAGGTGATTTTGAAAGTATAAGTTTTAATAACGAAGCAATAAATGATGATTATATTAAGATAATCAAATATGAAGATAAAATAGTAGTAGATTTAACTAATTATTATGGATATACAGTTAATATAGAATTGAGGAGTTAGGTATGAACGTTGTAATAGTCGTTTTAGTTGTTGGTGCTTTAGCAGTTTTAATATTTAAAAGATTTAGTAATATAGTTTATTATATTGGAATAGTTGATATATTTTTAAGAATATTATCTTTTATAGCTGCAAATATTCCAATTAAAGAAATAAGTAATTTTATTTATACTTATTTTCCAAATAGTGTTCCTAGTATAATAAATATGTATGCAAGTGGTATATTTAATACAATATTAATGTGGGCATTATGTGTAGTATATATATTTTTAGATATATATTTAATAAAAATATTTTGGAAAAAGAAATAACTTCGGTTATTTTTTTCTTGTTTTTAAAATAAATGTTTAGTATAATTATAGAGGTGGTTATATGTATGCTTATATTAAAGGTTTTATTAAAGAAATAGAAAGTAATTATATCGTATTAGATAATAATGGAATTGGTTATTTAATATATACTCCTAATCCGTATTCATTTAATATTGATGAAGAATATACTGTTTATATTTATCAAAATGTTAAAGAAGATGAATTAACTTTATATGGATTTAAATTAAAAGAAGAAAAAGATTTATTTTTAAAATTAATTGAAGTAAAGGGTTTAGGATGTAAAATGGCTTTACCTATTATAGCAACAGGTTCTATTAATGGTATAATTGATGCAATTGAAAGAGAAAATATATTATATTTAAAAAAATTTCCTAAAATAGGCGATAAAGTGGCTAAACAAATTATATTAGATTTAAAAGGCAAATTAAATACAAATGGCGTTGTTACAACTAGCAATAATGACGAATTAATTGAAGTATTAAAAGGACTGGGTTATAAAATGCAAGATATATTAAAAGTCGTAAGACAAGTTAATACCAATTTATCACTAGAAGATCAAATTAAGGAAGCTTTGAAGTTATTTTTAAAATGAGAATAGCTATTGATTTTGATGATACAATTGTAAAAACTAGTGATAAAATAAAGGAATATTTAGATAAATATAATATAAACGAATTTAAAAATTTAAATGAACAATATGAATTTTATAAAAACAATTTTGATAATATTACTAATGAATTAGAAATGTTCGATGACGTTGTAGATGTATTAAATAAGTTAAGTATTAATAATGAATTATATTTAATTACTGCTAGAAATGATTATTATTCAAAAAATATAAAAGATTTAACTATTAAGTACATAAAAGATAAAAAATTACCTTTTAAAGAAATATATTTTGAATGTTATGAAATGGGAAAAGCAATTAAATGTGAAGAATTAAAAATCGATTTATTTATCGATGATTATAGTATTAATTGTTTAGAAGTTAATAAAAAAGGTATTAATACATTATTATTTAAAAAAGAATATGAAAATTTAAAAACAGTTAATAGTTGGCAAGAAATTTTAGAATATGTGGAGGGATAATATGGATGAAAGAGTTGTCACTAATAAAGAACTAAAAGAAGATACATTTGAAAAAAGTATTAGACCTGATAGTTTAGATGAATATATAGGACAAACAGAAATAAAAGAAAATTTAAACATATTTATTAAAGCAGCAAAATTAAGAGAAGAACCTTTAGATCATGTATTATTGTATGGTCCTCCAGGATTAGGTAAAACAACTTTAGCTAATATAATTGCTAATGAATTAGGTTCTAATCTCAAAACTGCTAGTGGGCCAGCTATTGAAAAAACTGGCGATTTAGCGGCTATCTTATCTACTTTAGAACCAGGTGATGTTTTATTTATTGATGAAATTCATCGAATTCCTAGATATATTGAAGAAGTTTTATATTCGGCAATGGAAGATTTTACTTTAGATATAATTGTTGGTAGTGATTCAAGTAGTCGAAGTATAAAAATTGATTTACCGCCTTTTACATTAGTAGGTGCAACTACTAGAACTGGTGATTTAACTAGTCCATTACGCGATAGATTTGGTATTATTTCTAAATTAAATTATTATACAATTGAAGAGTTAACAAGTATTGCTAAAAGAACTAGTCGCGTATTAAGTACGCCAATAGAAGATGATGCTGCAGTTGAGTTAGCTAAAAGAAGTAGAGGCACACCTCGTATTTGTAATCGATTATTTAAAAGAGTAAGAGATTATGCTTTAGTTATGGGTGATGGTATTATCGATAAAAATATAACTACTTTAGCGTTAGGTAAATTAAAAGTAGATGAATTAGGACTAGATGAAACTGATTATAATTTACTTAAAGCAATAATAGAAAAATTTAATGGTGGACCAGTTGGAATTGATGCCATTGCATCTAGTATCGGTGAAGAAGTTACAACTATTGAAGATGTTTATGAACCTTATTTATTACAAAATGGTTTTTTAAAAAGAACATCTAGAGGTAGAATTGTAACTGATAAAGCATATGAACATTTAAAAATAAATCATCAAAATAGATTAAATATGGAGGAATTATGAAAACTGATGATTTTGATTATTACTTACCAGAAAACTTAATTGCTCAGACACCTTTAGAAAAAAGAGATGCCTCTAAATTATTAGTTTTAGATAAAGAAACAGGAAAAATAGAACATAAACATTTTACTGATATAATCGATTATTTAGAAAAAGATGATATATTAGTTATCAATGATACAAAAGTAATACCAGCTAGATTAATTGGCGTTAAAGAAGAAACTAATGCGGTTATTGAAATATTGATGTTAAAAGAAGTAAACAATAATTGGGAATGTTTAGTAAAACCTGCCAAAAGAGTAAAAGTAGGGACTATAATTAAATTTAGTGATAAGTTAAAAGTAAAATGTGTCGAAGTAAAAGATGAAGGAATAAGAATATTTGAATTTATATATGCAGGTATTTTATATGAAATATTAGATGAGTTAGGTACGATGCCACTACCTCCTTATATTCATGAAAAGTTAAAAGATAAAAATCGATATCAAACTATCTATGCAAAAAATGAGGGAAGTGCCGCTGCACCAACAGCGGGCTTGCATTTTACTAATGAATTATTAGATAAAATAAAAGCAAAAGGAGTTATTATTGTCCCAATAACGTTACATGTTGGGTTAGGAACATTTAGGCCAGTTAATGTGGAAGATGTAACTAAACATAAAATGCATAGTGAATTTTATATAATGAGTAAAGAAACTGCTGAAATATTAAATAATCATAAAGAAAGAATAATTGCTGTTGGCACAACTTCGACTAGAACTTTAGAAACTATTATGAATTTATATGGTGAATTTAAAGAATGTAGTGGGTGGACGGATATATTTATATATCCTGGGTATAAATTTAAAGCCATTGATTGTTTAATAACTAATTTTCATTTACCAAAATCAACTTTAGTTATGTTAGTAAGTGCTTTTGCTACTAAAGAATATATTATGAATGCTTATAATGAAGCAATAAAAAATAATTACCGTTTCTTTAGTTTTGGCGATAGTATGTTTATAAAGAAGGATTAAAAATATGAAAAATTTATTAAAATTATATATTAATAGCAGAAATTTAGATGAAAAAGCCAAAGTTAAATATAATACTGAATTGGCTATGCAATATTTAAAATGGCTAAAATATACATCTAAAGAAGAACAAGAAGAAAAAAGTCATAGAATAAGATAATGTAATTAGTCTTTATTTGTTAATAATATAATTAAAGACTAATTTTTTTAACTTAATTTTGCTAAAAAAATAGTATATAAATTCCAAAATAGTAAATTAATTAAAAATTAACTTCCTTATTGAAATAAAAGTTAATTTATAGTATAATTTTATATAGGGAATATTAACTGTTGGGTACTTGCCGAATTCTATAAGAAGGAGGCAGATAATTATGAAACAAAAGGATTTATTAATTTCTTATTTAATTCTAATTATCATTTTATTAGTCATTGCATTATTAATTTTATGCATAAAAAAATAGTACCTAATCTTAACGATTAAGTACAAAGCTTGAAATAACAGGCGAGTACTCAACGTAGAAAAGTTAAGTATTCCCCTTTTATTATATGCAAGTTTCCTTGACAAATACATTGTACCATAAAATAATATATTTGTCAAAATAAATTAATTAAAAATTAACAAATTTATTGAGTCAGAAGTTAATTTATAGTATAATCATATATAGGGAATAATAACTGTTGGGTACTTGCCGAGTTCTATAAGAAGGAGGCAGATAATTATGAAGAAAAAAGATTTATTAATTTCTTATTTAATTCTAATTATCATTTTATTAGTTATAGCATTATTAATTTATGCATAAAAAAATAGTACCTAATCTTAACGATTAAGTACATCACTAAATTATTAAAACAGGTGAGTACTCAACGTGTGAAAGTTAAGTATTCCCTTTTTATTATATGCAAGTTTCCTTGACAAATACATTGTATCATAAAAAAATATGTTTGTCAAAACAAATTAATTAAAAATTAACGAAATTATTGAGTCAGAAGTTAATTTATAGTATAATCATATATAGGGAATAATAACTGTTGGGTACTTGCCGAATTCTATAAGAAGGAGGCAGATAATTATGAAGAAAAAAGATTTATTAATTTCTTATTTAATTCTAATTATCATTTTAT
>CALVSP010000010.1 GCA_944359065.1 uncultured Bacilli bacterium | reverse complement strand
TAACAAAAAAATTAACTCAATTATTGAATTAATTTTTATTGAAATTTTTGTTTCACATCATTGACAATTATACAAAACATAAAATTTAATTGAGGTGTGATATGTTAGAATTTTTAAAAAAATTATTTAAGGACTTTTATATTTTTACGGCTGCTTATTCAAATAATGTATTTCCTGATCCTTTAACTAAGGAAGAAGAGGAAAGATGTGTATCATTAATGCATATGGGGAATAAAGAAGCAAGAAATAAATTAATTGAACACAATTTAAGATTAGTTGCTCATATTGTTAAAAAATACGACCATAAAAAAAATGATGTTGACGATTTAATCAGCATTGGAACGATCGGTTTAATTAAAGGAGTAGATAGTTTTAGTTATAAAAAAGGAACAAGATATGTTGCTAAATCTACTGAAAAAATAATGTTCACACTATAAAATTGTCAAATAGATTAAAAAAATTTTAGATAATTAGAAGAATTTTAGTTGAAAAAATTGGTTTTAGCGATAAAACAAAATTCACATTTTTAGTGTAGGTAGGTTGATTTTTACCTTAGGTGATTTCTATATTCAAGCATAATAATTAATAAATAATCTTAAAAGGAAATTTCTACGGTTAACACTATTATTGACATTATAAAAAATTTGGCATACGCCAAATTTATATTTTCTAACTATTAAATGGAGTTGATCTAATAATTGTTCTGTTTGATGAGAGAAAAAAGTGTGCCAGTTGTTAAATAAAGTTATTTAAAATATCATGATATAGTTATTATAAAAATTAGACCCCATAAAATTAAACCAATTATACTTATAATTTTAGCATTTTTAGCTTTTGGATGATTAGGATTTACTTGTAATACACTATTTGCCATAATTAATCCTGGTATGGCTAGAGGACCTATTAATAATAAACCTAATATTGCAAATGTATATGCAGTAGATGCTTTTGTTTCTAATTCATTATTATAAGTTTCATTATGTCTAATGTTTTTATTAATTGGATTTCCACAATGAAAGCAAACATTAGAATTTTTACTTATTTCTTTTCCACATTCTTTACATTTTATTGTATCATTCTCATAACCACAATGAACACATTGTTTAGCTTTATCACTTATCTCTTTTCCACATTCTTTGCATTTAATTAAAGCCATTTTATTTCCTTACTTCCTTTAACTTTATTGTACATATAAATTGTTATCATAATTATATATAAAGATATACCGATTAATGCGTAGCCTATATGTTGATAATAACTTTCTGCTACAGAATTGCCAGATACAGACTTAAGTTGAGTTAAATCTATTCCCGTTAAAAATAATATACATCCTGCCATTATTCCAAGTACAACAATTGCAACTGCAACGCCATTTCCACTTTTTAAAGAAGAATTTATTTCGCTATTATTATAACCACAATGAACACATTGTTTAGTTTTATCACTTATCTCTTTTCCACATTCTTTACATTTAATTAAAGCCATTTTACATTTCACCTACTTTCACATAAATATAAGCTAATGTTATTACTAGTAAATCATTAAATAAATTATAAGATAAAAGGATGCTTGTAACTTTATACTCATCTATTAAATAAGCAATGTAATTTTTTGTAAATCAATAACAACTATAAAGAAAAACACATTAAATAAAACTTAGTGTTTGAATTTACACTAAAATATTAGCAACATTTAATTTAGTTTCAAATCATTTTTTATGTAGATAATAGAACAAAAAAATCATATTATAAAATAAATCCTAAATTTGTTATAATAAGTAATATCATTCTCATCAAATCTACTTTATATTCAATTGTTTTTCTTTTTTTATTAATTAAGAATTACAATTAATACAACTATTTGATTTATCAATTATTTTTTTCATACTCTTTTCATTTTATTAAAGCAATTTTTATTATTTTCTTTCTATCACATTGTTTATCAAGTGTTAAGTTAAAGCTGCATTTTGAACAAAATTATTTTTTCACTTTATGAAACTTAATTCAAAATAATTTCTCGTTTCTTAATTTTCTGTATTTCGTTGTTTTAAATATTGTTATTACTATAGCGACTAAAACAATTAAAACAAAAGATCTCCTTACCATATCAACTCCATCTTCAATTATTTTAACATATAATGATAAAAAAGTAAATTTTTTTTGATATTTTTTTGATATGATTAAGTTTTAAATTTTTGTGGTATCACAAGATTTTACTACAAAATTAAAGTTTTAATAGTTTTGAAAGTAAAAACATAAAATTTAATTGAGGTGTGATATGTTAGAATTTTTAAAAAAATTATTTAAAGACTTTTATATTTTTACAGCCGCTTATTCTAATAATGTATTTCCTGATCCATTAACAAAAGAAGAAGAGGAAAAATATGTATCATTAATGCATATGGGTGATAAAGAAGCAAGAAATAAATTAATTGAACATAACTTAAGATTAGTTGCTCATATCGTAAAAAAATATGATCATAAAAAAAATGATGTCGACGATTTAATTAGTATTGGGACAATTGGTTTAATTAAAGGTGTTGATAGCTTTAGTTATAAAAAAGGAACAAGGTTAACTACATATGCGGCTAAATGTATCGAAAATGAAATATTGATGTATTATCGAAGTGATAAAAAAAATAATAAAAATATTAGTTTAAATGAATCAATTGGTTTTGACAAAGATGGCAATGAAATAACCTTTTTAGATATATTAAAGACTCCAAAACCTGATTTTGAAAATGATATTCAGAAAAAAGATAATATTGTTTTATTAAAAAAATATTTTAATGTTTTAAATGAAAGAGAAAAAGAAATTATTATTAAAAGATATGGATTAAATAATAATGATGAAGTAACACAAAAGGAAATAGCTAAGCAATTAGGTATATCAAGAAGTTATGTATCAAGAATTGAAAAAAGAGCGTTAACTAAAATATTTAAAGAATTTAAAATGCAAAATAAAAATTAATTATTTACATATAATTAATTTCATGATGTAATTTATATAGGTAATGCAAGATTGTTAGGTATCTACCTCCTGAAAGGAGGATTGATAAAATGACTAAAAAAGATGTATTTATAATAAATATATTTTTATTAATTATAATCATTTTATTAGTAACTCTATTAATCATAATAGAAATAAAATAAGATACCTAATCATCAACATAGATTAGGTATCTACGCCAAACTTATGGTAGATACTTAACTAGCTAAATCAAGCATTACCTTTTTATTATATGATGTAAATCACATCTATATACATAGTAACATATTTTTAAGTTAATTTCAAGTTATATTGATTAAATAAATTAAAAATGATATAATTACTTTAGAAAATAAGGTTTATAGTAATATAGGCAATAATATGATAAGTAAAGTATTTGATATAAGTGGACTTAATATTTAAAGATAATATTGTTAAAAAATTATTTATTTGTTTATTAATGTGATATACTATTATTAGTTATGGAGGAATTTTATGTTAGATAGAATATTTGATTTAGCTAAAATACAAAATAAGATTACTAATTTTAATGATAACTTAAAAAAACAATATTATGATTATTTAATAAATGAATTTGGAACTTTATTTACATTTCATTCTAATCGTATTGAAGGAACAAATATGACTTTAACCCTTAATGATACAAGACAAATATTAAATAATACTTATAATTTAGATATTAAAGATAAACATAAAAAAAGAGAAATTAATGAAACTATAAATCATCAAAATGCATTCAAATATATTTTTGATATATTAAATAAAGATTTAGATATTATTGAAGTGATTAAAAATATTCATTTTATTATTGGTAAAGATATCATAATAAATGCAGGTGAATATAAAATAAAAGAAAATTATTTAATAAATAGTAATGGTAAAGAAATAAATTTTACTAAACCTAGTTTAGTTTCTAAAAGAATGGAAGAGTTAAAACAAAAATATGAAAATGATTGGCAAAATTTAACTGTTTTTGAACGAGCTATTAAATTACATATGGCTATAGTTAATATTCACCCATTTAGTGATGGTAATGGTCGAGTAGCGCGTCTTATTATGAATTATGAGTTGATAAAAAATAATTATCCGCCAGTTAATATCAATGAAAGTCAAAAATTATCTTATTATGCTATTATTGAAGAGATAAATATTGATACTGATTATCAGAATAATCCATTAGAAATTGGTGATATTAAATTATTTAATGAGACAATTCAACAACTATCAATTATGACATTTAAAAATATGCAAAAGTATTTTAGCGCTTAAATTTAAGTTCTTTTTTGCTTAAATAAATTAAAAATGTTATAATGTTCTTCGGAAGTGAGTTTTATGGAATTAAAAAGTATATTAAATAATTTTAAAAATACTTGGAAATTTGTTAAAGAAGATAAAAAATATTTAATATTATTTTTAATTTTTTCTTTGATTTTATGTGGTATAAGCGTTATAACACCATTATTATCCGCTAAAATGTTGTTATTTTTAACTAATGGATTATTTAAAGATTTAATTAAGATTTCATTAATAATATTAGTTGTAGAATTAATAAGGAACTTATTTAATTATTTATATAATGTCTTATTTAATAAATATTCATTAATAGCAACTTCAAGAATTCAAGTAAATATTGCTAAAGAAACGATGAAATTAGAAGTTTCGGAATTAGATAATAATTCATCAGGAGTATTTATCGATAGAATTAATAACGATACAAGAGAAATAGTAAATATTTTTTCTGATTTAGGTGATGGCGTAATTGATGTTGTAAGTAATGTTGGTATTTTAATAGCAATTTATTTTATTAATAAAATAATGTTTGTTTATTTTATACTTATGTTATTAATTATATTTATATTTGAACATTTGAGAATGAAAAAATTTTTTGAATTGGATAAAAAAAGAAGAAAATTAGCTGAAAAAAATACTGGATTAATTAGTGAATTAATAAGAGGAAGTCGAGATATAAAATCTTTAAATGTCGAAAATAATTTTTTAAAAATAGCTGAAGATAAATTAGTTGAATCTAATAATGAAAATTATAAAATGCAAAAAGTTAACGCCAAATATAATATTATAACAGCTAGTATAAAAGATTTTAGTAATCTGTTTTTGATATTTTTAGGCATATTTTTATGTTTAAAAAATTACTTAAGCATATCCAATTTTGTCATAATTTATATGTATAAAGATAGATTATTAGAATTATTAAGATATTGGAGTTTTTTAATTGAGTTGGCTAAAAAATTTAATGTTGCTGCGACAAGAGTTTTTGAAGTAATTGATAGTGACAAATTTAAAAAAGAACATTTTGGTGATAAAATACTAGATAAAATTAATGGTGATTTTGAATTTAAAGATGTTAGTTTTTCTTATAATGAAGATAAGATAATACTTAAAAATATTAGTTTTAAAATAAATGCTAATGAAACTGTTGCTTTTGTTGGTAAAAGCGGTAGTGGTAAATCGACTATTTTTAGTTTATTAAATAGATTATATTTAATAGATTCAGGCGAAATATTAATTGATAATGTTAATATTAATGAATTAACTAAAGATTCGATTAGAAATAATATGTCAATTATTACGCAAAATCCTTATATATTTAATTTTTCAATAAAAGATAATTTAAGATTAGTTAAAGAAGATGCGACTTTAGATGAGATGATTGAAGTTTGTAAACTTGCTTGCTTACACGATTTTATTATGACTTTAAAAGATGGTTATGATACTATTGTAGGTGAGGGAGGAATAACTTTATCTGGTGGGCAAAGACAAAGATTAGCAATTGCTAGGGCACTCTTAAAAAAAACGGAAATAATTTTATTTGATGAAGCTACTAGCGCTTTAGATAACGAAACTCAAAAAAATATTCAAACTGCTATTAACAATTTAAAAGGAGAGTATACAGTATTAATTATTGCTCATCGATTATCGACAGTAATTGATTCTGATAGAATAATAATTATTGATGATGGACAAATATTAGATGAAGGAACTCACGAATCTTTAATTAAAACAAACGAATTTTATAAAAAATTATATGAAAAAGAATTAATTTAAAATAATATAACCATAATAATAAGGGGATGAATAAATGAAAAAAATATTTTGGCTATTTTTAATATTATTGTCCGGATGTTCTTATCAAGAAAAAATTGTTGAAACACCAAAGCCACAAATTGAGACAATTGAAGATAAAGTATTAAATATTATGAATAATATGACAATTGAAGAAAAAATTGGTCAAATGTTGATGATATATGATACTCATAATATAGTAAACGAAAAATTAATTGATTTTATGAATGATATAAAACCAAGTGGATTTATTATTAATCAAAGTAATATTACTACATTATCTAAGACTAAAAAATATATATACGATTTAAAATTAAATAGTAAAATACCTTTAATTATTTCGATTGATCAAGAAGGAGGAGTTGTTCAAAGATTACAAGGATTACAGGATAAAAAGGCTACTTATATTCCTAGTATGTACGAGTTGGGAAAAACTGAAGATACTAATTTGGCCTATCAAGTTGGTAAAGTTATGGCTGAAGATATGAGAGTATTAGGAATTAATGTTGTAAATGGTCCTGTTTGTGATATATTTTCCAATCCTAATAATAAAGTTATTGGTACTAGAAGTTTCGGTAGTGATAAAAATTTAGTTGCTAGTATGTGCACTAGTTTAGGTAAAGGATTAGAAGATAATGGTATCATAGCTATTTATAAACATTTTCCTGGTCATGGAGACACTGCTGTTGATTCTCATACATCTTTACCAATAATTAATAAAACTTATGAAGAAATATTAGATAATGAAATAGTTCCTTTTAAAAAAGCAATTGAAAATGGTGCTAAAATAATAATGACTGGACATATTGCATTTCCAAAGATAACTAACGAAATAGTTCCTGCAACTTTATCTAAAAAAATAATAACAGATTTATTAAAAAATCAATTAGGATTTGATGGACTTGTTATGACTGATGCCTTAAATATGGGAGCATTAAACAATAATTATACTGATGAAGAAATATATATAATGGCAATAAATGCTGGAGTTGATATATTGTTAATGCCTAATAATGCTTATAATGCAATTAAAACAATTAAAGAAAATATTTCTATTGATAGGATAAATCAATCAGTAAAAAAAATATTGTTATTTAAGTATACATATTTAAATGATAATGTTTTAGATGAATCTTATTTCAATAGTTTAGAACACCAAAATATTATAAATATAATAAAAAATCAGGAGTTACCTGATTAATATTTTAAATGGTGTCCCGTTAGGGGCTCGAACCCTAGACCCACAGATTAAGAGTCTGTTGCTCTACCAACTGAGCTAACGAGACATACAAGTAGATTATAGCACATTTTTTATAAAAATTAAAGATAGTTTAATAAAATTAACGAAAAAAAATCAATTTCATATAATATAATAGCCATAATATATTATAAAATAAGGGAAAATTATCCGATTTGCATTATTTTTAATTTTATGGTACAATATAACTCGTTCGAGGAGGAATGTATTAAAATGTTACAAATTTTATTAATAATAATTTCGATTTTATTAATTTCTATAGTATTATTACAAGCAGGTAAAGCCGAAAGTGCTTCTAATGTAATAACTGGTGGTAGTGATGCTTTATTTGCTAACAGAAAAGAACGTGGTGGCGAATTATTTATAACTAGATTAACGATGGTGTTAGGGTTATTATTCTTTGTCATTTGTTTAGTTATTGGATTTTAGAGTTTAAATAAACTCTTTTTTCTTTATTTAATTTTAAAAATATGATATCATTAAGTAGGTGGTAGTATGCTAAAAAAAATATTAGATTTTTTAACTCATCGTATTTTTATTGTCGGTGTTTTACTTATTATTCAACTAGTTATATTAGTTTTAATTTTAAATAAATTTGAAGAATATGGCTATTATTTTTACTTTTTCTTTTATATAATTGGTATATTAGTATTATTAAAAATAATTAATGGTAATGCCAATCCTAGTTATAAAATAGCTTGGATTATACCAGTTTTAATATTTCCAGTTTTTGGGGCATTTATATATTTAATATTTGGTAATAAAGTAAATAAAAAAGGTAAATTATTAGAACATAAAAATAAGTTGAACAAATATTTAACTCAAGATGAAAAAGTATTAAATAAAATAAAAGATGTTAATTTTTATAATCAAACAAATTATATTTATAAAAATTCTGGATATCCAATTTATGAAAATACCGATACTGAATATTTAAAAGTAGGAGAAGTATATTATAAAAGATTAATTGAAGAATTAAAGAAAGCTAAAAAATTCATATTTTTACAATACTTTATAATTGAAAGAGGTATATTTTGGAATAGCATACTTGAAATACTTAAACAAAAAGTTCAAGAAGGTGTCGATGTAAGAGTAATTTATGATGATATGGGATGCATCGTAACTTTACCAAATAAATATTATAATGAATTAAAAAAATATGGTATTAAAGCGTGTTCATTTAATAAATTTGTACCTATTTTAACAGCTAAATTAAATAATCGTGATCATAGAAAAATAGCTATTATCGATGGCAATGTTGGGTTTACTGGAGGAATTAATTTAGCTGATGAATATATAAATGAAAAAGAAAGATTTGGTCATTGGAAAGATAATGGAATTATTATAAAAGGTGATGCGGTATTTAGTTTAACTAATATATTTTTAAATCTTTGGGATTATATTAATAATAAAAAAGAAGATTTAAATAATTTTAAACCTGATATCAAAGTAAAAAATAATGGTTTTGTACAACCTTATGACGATAGTCCTTTTGATGATGAATTAGTTAGTGAAACAATCTGTATAAATATGATAAACAAAGCTAAAAAATATGCTTATATTACAACACCTTATTTAATTATAGATAATGAATTAGAAACAGCTTTATGTATTGCAGCTAAAAGTGGGGTTGATGTAAGAATTATTACCCCTGGTATACCTGATAAAAAAATGGTTAATGAAGTAACTAAGGCGTATTATAACAATTTATTAAATAGTGGCGTTAAAATATACGAGTATACAAAAGGTTTTGTTCACGCTAAAACATTTTTAGTCGATGATGAAATAGCAACTATAGGAACAGTCAATTTGGATTATCGTAGTTTACATTTACACTTTGAATGTGGTGTATTACTATATCAAACTGATAGTATAAAAGATATTAAAAAAGATATTTCTGAAACATTAGAAATATCTAAACAAATAACTTTAAAAGATACAAAAATAGGATTATTTAGAAGTTTACAACGAGCAGTATTAAGACTATTCGCACCATTAATGTAAACCTTTAAAAAATTCTTCGATGGGAACATTTAATTTTTTTGATAAAATATATAAAAATTCTAAACTAAATGTTTGGTAACTATCGTTTTCTATATTAGCGATAGTGCCTTCATTATATTGAATTAAATCAGCTAGTTGAACTTGCGTTAGTCCCTTTTCTTTTCTAACTCTTTTGATGTTTTTGCCAACTACAACATAGATATATTTATTATTATTTTTGTCAATTTTCATAGCATCACCTAATTAAATCTTCTCATACACAAATAGAAAACGACTACATTTAATATATGTACTTTATGATAAAAATATGTTAAAATAATAATGAAAGAGGATTAATATGGGAAAGAATAGTTTTAAAAAATTAGAAGAATTAAGAATTAAAAATGGTTATAGTTACCAAAGAATGGCTGATCAATTAAAAATTAGTAAGTGTTTTTATTGGCAATTAGAAAATAAAAAAAGAAATATAACTTATAAAATGGCTTTTAAAATAGCCAAAATACTGCACACTAAACCTGATGATATATTTTTAGATGAATTAAAGGAGGATATGAGATGATTTATGTAATAGGACATAATAATCCAGACGCTGATACAATTATTTCTTCTAAATTATTGGCTGATATTTTAGGATATGAGTATGCTATTATAGAGGGTAATGATATAGAAAAAAGTGATATTAATTTAATAAAAGATTGTATGGATTATGCGCCAGTTATAATAAAAAAAGATGATATTTCAAATCATAAATATTTTTTGGTTGATCATAATGATGTTAAACAATCGGTTAATGATGAAAAATTAGTGATTGGTTGTATTGACCATCATCCCAAAATAGGATATGACAAAGCCATTATAGGGGAGTATTGTGCAACAGCTTTGTTTATTTATCAACTATATAAAGATAAATATAATTTTAATGAACAACAAAAAAAACAAATATTTATGGCAGTTTTAAGTGATTCTAAATTTGGAAGAAGTTCAAGGTATCAAGAACAAGATAAATTATTGATAGAAAAATTAGGATTTACCATAACTGATGATTATTTTTTTAAATATTTTTTAGAAACAGAGTTAAGTTTATATTCTTTTAAAAATAATGGTTACAAATATTACGATAAATATGATTTAAGAAGTACATATATTGAAAGATTGGGTATTGAAGGGATTGTTAATTATCAAGAATTTGTAAGAAAACAAAATAATTTTTTAGGAATTTGGGTTGATGCATTAAATAATAAAACTTATGTGTTTTTAAATTATAAAAATAATTTTATAACTGAAGAATATCCTTTTTTAGCTTCTCGCGGTACAACTATAATTAATGATTTTGTAAAAAAATTAAATTGACAAAATAGTAAAAAATGTTATATAATTTTGTTGTAGAATAGAGGTTGATTTTATGAAAAAAGGTTTTACTTTAATTGAATTATTAGGTGTATTAATACTATTAGCTGTTATAGCGCTTATAACATTTCCAATAATTGATAAAGTTTTGTCTAATGCTAAAAATGAAGCATATGAAAGACAAAAAGATAGTATTTTAGAAGCAGCAAGATTATATGTAACAGAAAATGGAAATTATAATTTGGAACAAGAAAAATTAAATTTTGAGATTTTAATTGATAAAGGATATTTAAAGTCAGGAGAAATATTAGATCCAAGGGATTCGTCAAAGAAAATGCCTGGCTGTGTAATATATAATTGGAGCGAATCTAAAAATCAATATATATTTGAATATGATGAGAATTGCATTCCTCCGACTCCTGAAAAATGTTTTACTTATTTAGATTATGAAGGTGGCGTTGGTATAACTGGATATAATGTAAAATGTGGTGGAACTGATGTAGTCATACCTAGTACTATAGAAAACAAACCAGTTATATATATTAGTCGAGGATCTTTTATGGGGAGAGGACTTACTAGTATTGATTTATCAAAACTAACAAGCTTAGAAGATGCAAGTTTTGTTGCTTTTTGTAATAATAATATATTAGAAGAAAATTTTGTCGGAATTGGCAAATATAATTATGATTATTTTTCTTTTTCATCTTGTGCGATGTAGAACTTTATTAAAAAATAAAGTTTTTTTTACATATAAATTACACCATAAATTAAAAATAATAGATAAAATTAAATACTTATGATATAATGGTTATAGGTGTAATTATGAATATATATGACTATACAATTAAACAATTAGAAGACTATTTTTTAAGTAAAGGTGAAAAAAAATTCAAAGCTACTCAGGTATTTGAATGGTTATATCAAAAAAGAGTAAAATCATTTGATGAAATGACTAATATAAAAAAAGAAGTTATTAGTTATTTGAAAGAAGATTTTAAAATAAATAGTTTGGAAATATTAACGAGACAAGAGGATGTTGATGTTATAAAATATTTATTCAAATTAGAAGATGATAACAAAATTGAAGCGGTATTAATGAAACACGATTATGGTAATTCATTATGTGTATCAAGTCAAGTTGGATGTAATATGGGATGTAAATTTTGTGAAAGTGGAAGACTTAAAAAAGTTAGAAATTTAAAAACTAGTGAAATGGTTTTACAGTTACTTAAAATAGAGGAAGACTTAAATATAAGAATATCCCATTTAGTTTTAATGGGAATCGGTGAACCATTTGATAATTATGAAAATGTTATAAATTTTATCGATATTATTAATACACCTAAAGGAATTGCTTTAGGAAGTAGACATATAACAGTATCTACTTGTGGGATAATTCCTAAAATAAAAGAATTTATTAAAGATGGTAAACAAGTTAATTTGGCTATTTCTTTACATGCATCTAATGATAAACTAAGACAAGAATTAATGCCAATAAGTAAAGTTTATAAATTGGATGATTTAATGAAAGTAATAAAAGAATATATTAAAGAAACTAATAGAAGAGTAACTTTCGAATATATTTTATTGAAAGGTATCAATGATAAATATGAAAATGCTATAGAGCTATCTAAATTATTAAAAGGTATGAATTGTTATGTTAATTTGATACCTTATAATGAAACTAGTCACATTGAATTTAAAAAAAGTGATCAAGATACTATTTTAAAATTTTATGATACCTTGAAAAAAAACAATATTGGCGTAACAATTAGACGAGAATTTGGTAAAAAGGTAAGTGCAGCTTGTGGACAGTTAAGAGCCAATTACAAGGAGGAATAATATGGAATATGCATATATAACCGATACTGGAAAAGTAAGAGATCATAATGAAGATAGTGTTATTATAAATGAAAATAAAATGGGGGAAGTTTTATTAGCTGTTGCTGATGGTATGGGTGGCCACTGTGGTGGTGAAATTGCTTCTAGTATTGCTATATCTCATATCGGTGATCGATTTAGAAAGATAAGTTCGGTAGGAACAAAAGAAGATGCTATTAGTTTTATTAAAGAAATAGTAAGCGAGGCTAATGTTTTATTATATAAATATACTAGTGAACATAAAGAAAGTTCTGGTATGGGAACTACTATCGTTTTAGCTATCGTAACTAAAGATTTCTTATTGTTTGGTAATATTGGAGATTCATCAGGTTATGTTTTAAGAAAAAATAAATTACAAAAAATAACTAATGATCATACTTTGGTTAATTTATTAGTTAAATCAGGCGAATTATCACTAGAGAAAGCTAAAGAACATCCAAGAAAAAATGTTTTAATGCGTGCTTTAGGAGCAACTAGTACAGTGGAAATGGATATTTTTGATGTGGAAAGAGATGTCGATGGTATTATGTTATGTAGTGATGGATTAACTAATATGTTAGATGAAGAACAAATTGCTAAAGTATTAACTGACAATGATATTTCATTAGATGATCGATTAAAAAAATTAGTTGTTAAGTGTAATAATAGAGGGGGAACAGATAATATTTCAGTTGCATTTTTAAAGGATGGTGTAAATAAATGATTGTAAAAGGGGATAAAATAAACGATAGATATCAAATTATCAAAACTATTGGTGAAGGTGGTATGGCAAATGTTTATTTAGCCAAAGATACAATTTTAGATCGTAATGTTGCTGTTAAAGTGTTAAGAGGAGATTTGGCTGATGATGAAAAATTTGTAAGAAGATTTCAAAGAGAGGCTTTATCGGCTAGTAAATTAAATCATCCTAATATCGTTGAAATGTATGATGTTGGAGAAGATGATGGTAGATATTATATCGTTATGGAATATGTTCAAGGTAAAACTTTAAAAAGTTTAGTTAAAAAACGTGGCGCTTTAACATTACCAGAAGTAATCGATATTATGACGCAACTAACTAGTGCGATTATGTGTGCTCACGATAGTTATATAATTCATAGGGATATTAAACCACAAAATGTTATGATATTAGATGATGGCCGAGTTAAGATAATGGACTTTGGTATTGCAATGGCCTTAAATAGTAATGAACTAACGCAAACTAATTCGGTTATGGGCTCAGTTCACTACTTACCGCCTGAACAAGCAAATGGTAGTGGTTCAACTATCAAATCAGATATTTATTCATTAGGTATATTGATGTATGAATTATTAGTTGGTAAAGTTCCTTTTAAAGGTGATAATGCAGTTGAAATCGCTATTAAACAAATGAAAGAACCAATACCTTCTATCTGTAAACAAAATCCTGATATACCACAATCAGTTGAAAATATCGTTTTAAGAGCTTGTGCGAAAAATCCTAAAAACAGATATGATTCAGTAAAAGAAATGTATGATGATATCAAACTTTGTTTGAAAGAAGAAAATTTGAATCAAAAAAAATTAGTATATAAATATCCTGAACATGAATTAGAAGAGACAAAAGTAATGCCTAATTTAAGTAGATTAGACAAAAAACATGAGGAGGTTGATGATGTGCCTAAACAAAAGAAAAAATCAAAAAAAGATAAATTATTATGGATAACTGGGGGCATATTTGCAGGTTTAGTTGCTTTGATATGTTTATTCATAATAATATATCCAAAATTAGTATCAGTACCTGATGTAACAATACCTGATGTTAGTAATTTAACGGTAGTAGAAGCTGAAGCTGAATTAAAAAAACTTGGCTTATTAGTTGCTAGTGATGTTGAAGAAAAAGAAAACGATGAAATAGAAGAAGGCAAAGTAGTTGGAACTAATCCCCAAGTTGGAAGAACTGTTAAAGAGGGTACCGAAGTAACGATTATCGTTGCTAAAGCAAGTGATAGTATAACGATTGAAGATTACACAGGTAAAGATTATTTAATAGTTAAAACTAATTTAGAAAATGCTGGATTAAATGTTATTGTAAATCCTAAAAAAATTGCTAAAGATGATCAAGATAAATATAAAGAAAATCAAATAGTAGAACAAAGTGCAGCTGTTGATTCTAAACTAGAGCCAGGTGATACAATCTTCTTATATTATGCTGTATTTACTGTTGAATATCCAGATTTTGTTACTGAAAATTATACGATCGATATGGTTCAAGAATTTTGTGATAAAAACGATATAACCTTATCAGTTCAATATCAAACAAGTGATGAATATCCTGCTGATACAATTATAAAACAAGATCGAACAGGTGAAGTAATAAGTGGTTCAACATTGACAATAACTGTTACAAGACCATCACAACAAACTGAAGTACCAGAAGGATTAGAATAATGGAAGGCAAAATAGTAAAAATAATAAGTAATTCTTTTACTGTTTTAAGTGATAAAGAATATATTTGTAATGCTAGAGGAAAGTTTAGAAATTTAAAAATTACGCCTTTAGTAGGTGATAATGTTATATTTGATAATAATAAAAAAATTATTTTAGATATAAAAACTAGAAAAAATAGTTTAATTAGACCACCAATTGCTAATATTGATCAAGCAGTAATAGTAGCAAGTGTTAAAGAACCTAATTTAGATTTATATTTATTAGATAAACTATTATGTTTAATTGAATTTAATAACATTAAACCGATTATTTGTTTTACTAAATTAGATTTGTTAGATGATACAACTTATATAGATAAAATTAAAAAATATTATCAAAGAATCGGTTATCAAGTTTATTATAATAAAGAAGAAAACATAAAAAAAATATTTAAAAATAAGATTACCGTTTTTGCAGGACAATCAGGAGCTGGGAAATCAACTTTATTAAATATTTTAGATAGTAATTTAAATTTAAAAACTAATGATATATCAAAAGCATTAGGTCGTGGTAAGCATACTACTCGTCACGTAAGTTTAATTAATTTATTAGATGGGTGGTGTGCTGATACACCAGGATTTTCTAGTTTGGATTTAAAAGAGATGAGTCTATCCGATATAAGAGATAACTTTATTGAATTTAATTTATATCGTGATAAATGTGCTTATAAAGATTGTATGCACGATAAAGAAAATGACTGTGAAATTAAAAGAAGAATAAATAAAGACATATTAGAATCTAGATATAATAATTATATTAAATTAATAAGAAAGGAAAAAATATGAAAATATCCGCTTCATTTTTAACGATAGATAATATCGATAACGTAAATAAATTGGTTAATTGTGATATTGATTATCTTCATTTGGATATAATGGATGGTATATTTGTTGATAATAAAAATGAAATTTTAGATGTACCACATATTAAACCACTTGATATTCATTTAATGGTTAGTGATGTTTATAAATATGTCGATAAATATAAAACATTTAATCCATTATATATTACCTTTCATTATGAGGTAGGTAAAGACATATTATCTATTATTAATTATATTAAAAAGTTTAATATTAAAGTTGGATTATCAATTAAACCATCTACTAAAGTAGAAGAGATTATCCCTTATTTACCATATCTAGATTTAGTATTAGTAATGAGTGTCGAACCAGGCAAAGGTGGTCAAACATTTATTATGGATAGTATCGATAAAATAAAGAAGTTAAAAGAATTAAAAGGTAACTATGTAATCGAAGTAGATGGTGGTATTAATGATAGTACTATCAAATATGTTAGTGACGCGGACATCGTAGTGGTTGGAAGTTATATTACTAGTGGAAATTATGAAGAAAGAATTAAAAATTTAAAGGAGAAAATTTATGGATGATATTTTATTAGAAACAGAAAGTAGAATGGATTCAGCTATTGAATCTTTAGAAAAAAGATTAATTAATATTAGGGCAGGAAGAGCAAATCCTAGTATGTTAGATAGTGTCGTAGTTAATTATTATGGTGTTGATACACCATTAAAACAATTAGCTAATATTTCAATTCCTGAAGCAAGACAATTATGCATTAAACCTTTTGATAGAAGTTGTTTAAATGCTATTGAAAAAGGAATATATGAAGCAAATATCGGATTAACGCCTAATAATAATGGTGAAATAATAATTTTAAATATACCAGCTTTAACTGAAGAAACAAGAAAAGAATATGTAAAACAAGCTAAAAATATTGCAGAAGAAGCTAAAATTGCTTTAAGAAATATAAGACAAGATGCTAATAACGAGGTTAAAAAATTAGAAGTACCTGAAGATGATATTAAATATTGTACTGAAGAAATACAAGAATTAATTAATAAATATAATAAAATAGTCGATGAAAAATTAAGTGTTAAAGAAAAAGAATTATTGAGTGTATAAAGGGTGATATTATGAAAAAAGAAATTAATTATTCAAAATTAAATGATTTAATTTCCTTATCTTATAAAATATTTAAAATATTATTTATTTTACTAATAATAATTGGATTATATGCAATTATTATGTTAATAAAAGAAGTAAAAATATTGCCTTTTATATTTTCAATATTTAAAATAATTGCTCCCTTATTTGTTGGGGTATTTATTGCATGGTTATTTGATCCAATCGTAACTAAATTAGATAAAAAAGGTATAAGACGATTAATTGGTACTATTTTGTGTTATGTCGTATTTTTAGGAATTATATTTTTAATTATTTATACTATAATACCACTTTTATCTGAACAAATAAACGACTTTGTATCGACAACTATTCCTTCGCTATATGAAACATCAAAAAATTGGATTGATAGCATTTTAAGTAATGTTAATAATATTGAAGGATTTGATGCTATTGCAATGCGTAATGAAATATTTAAAAAACTAGAATTAACAACAACTAATTTAGCTAATTCGTTACCAGATATGTTAATGGTATCATTAAAAGCAATATTTTCTTGGTTAGGGGTATTTGGTATTGGCTTAATTATTGGCTTTTATTTATTATTAGATTTTGATGATAATATTGATACTTTATATACCTTAATTCCTAAAAAATATCGTAGTGAAACTAAAAGGTGCTTATCAGCAGTTAATAAACCTTTAAAAAGATTTGTTAATGGTGCTTTAATAGATTGTACAGTTGTGTTTGTTATAACAGCTATTGGTTTTTCATTTATTGGTTTAAAAGCTCCATTATTATTTGCTTTATTTTGTGCTTTAACAAATGTTATACCTTATGCTGGACCTTATATAGGCGGTGCTCCTGCTGTGTTTGTAGGGTTAACTCAGTCAACACCAATTGGTATATCAATTTTAATATTTATCGTAGTTGTTCAAACTATTGAAGGTAACTTCTTCCAACCATTAATAATGAGTAAAACAACTAAATTAAGTCCTGTAACAATTATATTAGGTTTATTAGTATTTGGTCATTTCTTTGGTATTTTAGGTATGATTATTTCAACTCCTTTGATTGGAGCTATTAAAGAATTAGTTAACTTTTTTGATGATAAATATGATTTTTTGAATTTTAGTTAAAACCTAATAGATAAAATATTAGGTTTTTATGTTATACTATATATGGTGGTTTTATGCAATACATTAATAAAAATCCAAAAATATTTATTTTATCTGGCAAAGCTAAAAGTGGTAAAAATTATGTTGCAGATATTATAAGTGATTATTATAAAAATAGTATTCAAATATCTTATGCCTATTATTTAAAACAATACATAAAAAAAATAACTAATTGGGATGAGAAAGAAGAAACTAAGCCAAGAGATTTATTGCAATCATTAGGAATCGATTTAATTAAAAAAATAGATAAAGAATTATTAATTAGAAGAGTTATAGAAGATATTAAAGTATATAGTTATTTCTTTGATGTTATTATTGTAACAGATGCTAGATTAAAAGAAGAAGTAGACATTCCTAAAAAATTATTTAAATGTACGACGATTAGAATTAATGGTAAAGATAATGATTTAACTTTAGAACAAAAAAATCATATAACAGAAACAGATTTAGATGATTATAAATTTGATTATGTTATCGATAATATTAATATAAATAAAACAAAAGAACAAGTATTAAAAATATTAGGAGGTATAAAATGATAGTAGCAATTGATGGACCAGCAGGTAGTGGTAAAGGAACTATTGCAAGTGTTTTATCAAAAAAATTAAATTTAGTTAATATTGATACAGGAGCAACATATCGTTGTGTGGCTTTAAAAGCATTAAGAAATAATTTAAATATAGAAGATAAAGAAAAAATTATTGAATTATCTAATAATATTGATATAAAATTCGATTTAAATAACAATGTTTATTTAGATGGCGAAGATGTTACTAAAGAAATAAGAAGTAAGGAAGTAACTAATATTGTTTCACCTATATCAAGTATTGTTGAAGTAAGAAAAAATATGGTTGATTTACAAAGAAGATTAGGTAACTCTAATAATGTTGTTATGGAGGGTAGAGATATAACAACAGTAGTTTTTCCTAATGCAGATTATAAATTTTATTTAGATGCGACTTTAGAAGAAAGGGCCAAAAGAAGATTTAAAGAATATCAAGAAAAACAAATTGATATGAGTTATGATGAAATATATGAAAATATAAAGAATAGAGATTATAATGATTCACATAAAGAAGTGGGATCTTTAATGCGTACTGATGACCAACATTATATTGATTCTACTAATTTAACTATCGATGAAGTAACAAATGAATTTATTAAAATAATAGAAGGTGATAAAAATGAATCTTAAAGATTTATATATTGATTTTTTTGTAAGTAAAGGGCATAAACAAATACCATCAGCTCCAGTTGTACCAGAAAATGATCCTTCGGTATTATTTAATACAGCAGGAATGCAACCTTTAATTCCTTATTTAATGGGACAACCACATCCTTATGGAACAAGATTAGTTGATTATCAAAAATGTATAAGAACAAATGATTTAGATAGTATTGGTGACAAAACTCATCATACATTTTTTGAAATGTTAGGTAATTGGTCTTTAGGTGATTATTTTAAGGAAGAAAGTATAAAATATAGTTTTGAATTTTTAACTAAAGTATTAAATATACCAATTAACAAATTAGCGGTTACTGTATTTAATGGAGAAGATGGTATTCCTAAAGATACTGAGTCAGCTGAAATATGGAAAAATTTAGGAATTAATAAAATTGCTTATTTAGGTAAAGAAGATAATTTTTGGATAGCAGGTGAATCCGGACCATGTGGACCTGATACGGAAATATTCTATTTTAGAAGTGATGATGAAGTACCAGATACTTTTGATCCAAATGATGATAGATGGGTTGAAATATGGAATAATGTCTTTATGCAGTATTATAAAGATAATAATGGTATAACCGAATTACCTAAAAAAAATGTCGATACTGGTATGGGTTATGAAAGAGTTACTGCGATATTAGAAGGTGTTAATGATAATTATTTATCTAGTGTTTGGATAGATATAATAAAAAAAATTGAATCATTATCTAAATATAGTTATGAAGAAAATCCTGAAAGTATTAGAATTATTGCTGATCATATCAGAACTGCTGTATTTATATTAGGTGATGAAGCGGGAATAAAACCATCTAATACTGATCAAGGATATATTTTAAGAAGATTGATTAGAAGAGCAATAAGACATGCTAAAAAATTAGAAATTGAATCTAATGATTGGGAAGTTACTATTGCTAATATGATTATCGATAAATATAAAAAATATTATAGTGAATTAGAAAAAAACAAAGATATTATATTAGATGAATTAACTAAAGAAAAAAATAAATTTAATAAGACATTAGAAAAAGGATTAAAAGAATTTGAAAAAATAATAGTTAATGTCGATAAAGAATTAAATAAAGATTTAGCGTTTAAATTATATGATACCTATGGTTTTCCTATCGAATTAACAGAAGAACTTGCTAAAGAAAAAGGAATTAAAGTAGATATCGCAGGATTTAAAGAAAAATTTAAGGCACACCAAGAATTGTCGAGAACTGCTTCAAGTGGTAAATTTAAAGGTGGTTTAGCTGGTGATTCTGATAAAGAAATTAAATATCATACGGCTACTCATTTATTAAATGCGGCTTTGAAACAGGTAGTTGATAAAAATGTTCATCAAAAAGGAAGTAATATTACGTCTGAAAGAATGCGATTTGACTTTTCTTGTGACCACAAATTAAGTGATGAAGAAAAACAAAAAGTTGAAGAATTAGTAAATAATTGGATAAATGAAAAAATTGATGTAACTGTTAAAGAAATGTCTAAAGAAGAAGCAATTAAATCAGGTGCAGAATGTATGTTTATTGAAAAGTATCCTGATATAGTTACAGTTTATTCAATAGGGGATATATCAAAAGAATTATGTGGTGGACCACACGTAAAAAATACTAGCGAATTAGGTAAGTTTAAGATAATTAAGGAAGAAGCTAGTAGTGCGGGGATTAGAAGAATAAAGGCTATTTTAGAATAGTCTTTTAAAATGTATTGAAAAAAGCAAAAAAATTTGATAAAATTAAATTGTAATAAGGTGGTGTTATTATGGAAGAAACAAAAATATTTACTACTGATGAAATAGAAGAAGCTTTAATAGCAGAAACAATTAAAGAAGTAGTAGAAATTTTAGATGAAAGAGGTTATAATGCCAAAAATCAATTGATCGGTTATCTGATTAGTGGTGATCCAGGGTATATATCAAGTCATAAAGAAGCCAGAAACAAAATAACTAAATTTGACCGAATTAGGATTTTAGAAGTTTTAGTTGATAATTTTATAAAATGAAATATTTAGGTTTAGATTTAGGAACTAAAACATTAGGGCTATCTTTATCAAATGGTAAGATAGCGACATCTTTAAAAACCATAAGGTATGAAGATATAGATAAATTAATTTTAAAACTTCAAAATATTATAGCAGAATATAATATTGAGTTATTAGTTTTAGGATTACCTAAAAATATGAATAATACCATAGGACCACGGGCATTAGAGACTTTAGAATTTAAAGAAAAATTAGAAAAACTAAATTATAAAGTAGTTTTACAAGATGAAAGATTATCTACTGTATCTGCTCATAATTATATGATTAAAGCCGATTTATCAAGAAAAAAAAGAAAAGAAAAAGTAGATGCTTTAGCTGCCACTATAATATTACAAACATATTTAGATAAGGAGAATAATAATGAAAGAAGAACAAATGAGATTTAAAGTGATAGATGAAAATGGAAAGGAAATTGAATGTGAAGTGTTATTCACGTTTGAATCTGATGAAACAAATAAAAACTATATAGTTTATACCGATAATACAACTGATGAAGGTGGGAATACAAAAGTGTATGCTTCAATTTATACACCAGATAGTGAAAACTTAAATTTGCAACCTATTGAAACTGATAAAGAATGGAAAATAATTGAAACAATATTAAATGAATTACAAGAAGAAGTTAAATCTAGTATGGAGGATAGCGAGTAAAACTCGCTTTATATTATGAAGAAGTTAGTTAATGTATATATTTTTGCTATTGTAATTTTAGGTATTATAATAGTTACTAGTTGTGTGTCTTATAATATTGGTATAAGTCCCACAACTAAAGAAAGTAATGAAATAAGTTTTAGTGTTGACGAAAATAGTACCTATTTATCGATTGCAAGTGAATTAAAAGAAAAAAATTTAATTAGATCGATTAATTTTTATAAAATTTACATTAAAATATTTAATCCAAGTAATTTACAAAAAGGTACCTATACATTGAATACTAATATGGGAGTAAAAAAAATAGTTGAAACATTAGAAAATAGCAGTAATATTGAAACAATTAGTTTTGTAATTCCTGAAGGTAAACATATTACAGACGTTGCAGAATATATAAGTGAAGTTACTAATTATACTAGTGAGGAATTGTTAAATTATTGGCAAAATGATGATGTTATAAATAATATAGTTAATAAATATTGGTTTGTAACTGATGAAGTAAAAAATACTAATTTAAGATATAATTTAGAAGGATATTTTTTTCCTGCTACTTATGAAATATATAAAGATAGTTCTATTGAAGAAATAACATATAAAATGTTAGACAAAATGGATGAAGTATTATCTAAATATAAAGATGATATAAAAAATTATTCAGTACATGAGATTTTAACTTTAGCTTCTATTGTTGAACATGAGGCAATATTAAATGAAGATCGTCCTAAAATTGCTAAAGTGTTTTTAAATAGATTAGATAAAGGTATGATGTTACAAAGTTGTGCTACAATTGGTTATGCTATAAATGAGTGGAAATTAACTTATACTAATTCAGATTTAGCGGTTGATTCTTTATATAACACTTATAAATATTATGGTTTACCAGTTGGACCCGGTGGTTTACCTGGTGAAGCAAGTATTAAAGCAGTTATTTATCCTGATGATAATGATTATTTATATTTTTTAGCTAATGTTTTTGATTCTAATTCTAATCAGACATATTATTCTAAAACTTATGCGGAGCATCAACAAAAATGTTTACAGTATTTAGGTTATGGTTGTTAGAAAAATATGCTAAAAAATATAATATTCCTATTATGCAAAAAGAAGGAATTAATTTTTTAACTAAATTTATAAAAGAAAATAATGTTAAGAATATATTAGAAATAGGCACTGCTATTGGTTATTCTGCTATTAAAATGGCTTTAGTTGATAATGATATTAATGTTGTTTCTATTGAAAGAGATGAAGATAGATATAATAAGGCAGTTAAAAATATAAAAAAATTCAAATTAAATAATAGGATTAAACTTATTAAAGATGATGCTTTCAATGTTGAATTAAATGAAAAATTTGATTTGATTTTTATCGATGCTGCTAAAGCACAAAGTATCAAGTTTTTTAATAAATTCGAAAAGAATTTAAATAAAAATAAATATATAATAACCGATAATTTAAAATTTCATGGTTTAGTTGAAAGTAATGAAAAATTAAGTAAAAACTTAAGACAATTAGTAAAAAAAATAAAAGATTATATTGAATTCTTAAAAGAAAATAGGGATTATGAAACTATATTTTACGATTTTGGAGATGGAATTAGTGTAAGTAAAAAAAGGTGATTTTATGGAAATAACGATAAGCTATGTAAATAATAGATTTAAAATGGAAACTATTACTAAATCAAATAAAAAAAGAACTAGTAATATTGCAAGAATTGAAGATACAATAATGAAATTACCAATTGATCCAATTGTTATTAAAGTAGATAAAAAAGATGCTAAAATAATATATAAAGAAGGAATTAAGTTAATTTTAAAAGATTATCAAAAACATTTAAATCATCCTCTTTATGAGACAATTTTTAATGGTATTTCTGAAGATACACCAATTGTAAAAAATGTAAAAAAAATAAATAAATTAAAGTTAGCAGTACTTAGCTTATCATCAGTAGTTTTTGTTAGTATTGCAATTCCCAAAATTGTACCTTCTACTAATACAACAATAGAAAATGAAGTTGTAACAACTTATGATACTCCGTCTTCTCAAACAGAAATAGAACAACAAGTAGTTGTGGAAGAGCCAGATCAACTTCAGTTGGCTGATGAAAGTAATTATGAATTATTAACAAGATTAGAACAATCAAAAGAATTACTTGATGGTAAATTAATTAATAATTCTAATTTACCGATTGGTTCTAGATTAACTGATTTTGCGCTTAATAAAATAGTTGATTTTATTAATTCTGATAATGGAAAATATTGTTTTGAAGTTTGTAATGATTTTGGAGTAGATCCATATGGTTATGTTTGTTTAATGATGAATGAATCTAGTTTAGAACATAATCAAACAATACCAGGTGGCGAAAATTATAACGGTTTTGCAGTTGGTATCAGTCAATTAGAAACTCCAAATGGTCAAGAAGTTACAGCTTTTAATTATACGACTAATCAAGAAGAAACAACATATGAAACAATGGAAAATGCAACAAATATAAAAAGTAATATTAAGTTAGGAATAATGAAATATCAAAACATTTTAAATCGTTATCATGGTAATGAAAAACTAGCTTTTCAATCATACAATTACGGTCATGGTTTAGTCGATTTAATTGTTGCAATATATGCTGACGAGATTGGGACTTCTTTTGATGATGTTGTAAACAATTATGAAGATATTGGATGGTTAAAATATGTAAAAGAAGCTCATGAAAATCCTAAAGAATTTGCTAAAAAATATGAACAATATGAACAATATGGGGCAACTATTAGAGCCTTAAAAAATTGGCAGTATGGAACTTATGGTAATGGTGATTATATAAATAATTTATTTTCATATTACATTGGTATATATAGTAAAAATATTGTTGATGGGGAAGTTATTGAAATAAATTTATTAGATAATAGTGTTGTAAGAAATACTTATTCTAATCAAAATAATTATAAAATATCATAAAAGTTTAAGAAATTAAACTTTTTTTGATATAATATTACAAGTGATGTTTATGGAATTAAAAGAAATTGAAAGAAGTATTATTAAAAAATATCGTAAAAAAATATTTGCCCCTTTTGTAAAATCAATTAAAGAATTTAATTTGATAGAAGAAAACGATAAAATTGCTGTTTGTATTAGTGGAGGAAAAGATTCTTTTTTACTAGCTAAATGTATGCAAGAGATAAAGAAACACGGTAAATTTAATTTTAATTTAGAATTTATTGTTATGAATCCTGGATATAATATTGCTAATTTAAATAAAATAAAAGAGAATTTAGCTAAATTAAATATTGATGCTCATATATTTGAAACACCAATATTTAATATAGCTGATAAAACTGATAATCCTTGTTATATGTGTGCCAAAATGCGTCGAGGCTATTTATATAGTTATGCAAAGAAACTAGGATGTAACAAAATTGCTTTAGGTCATCATTTTAACGATGTTATCGAAACAGTATTACTAAATATGATTTTTACCGGTAATTTTAGTAGTATGGTTCCAAAAGTAAAAAGCACTAATTTTGAAAATATGTCTTTAATAAGACCACTTTATTATGTTCACGAAGAAGATATAATTAAATGGGCAAGTTCTAATGAACTAGAATTTTTAGACTGTGCTTGTTCGGTTACAAAAAAAAATAGTGGTCAAAGATTAGTTATTAAAAACTTAGTTAAAGAATTAAATAAAATATATAGTAAAGCTGATATAAATATTATGACAAGTACGAAAAATGTTAATTTAAATACGATTTTAGGAGTTAAAAATGATTAAAGATTTATGTTTTGAAATAATTGAAACTTGTCCTAATAATTGTTTATTTTGTTCATCTTGTTCTTTAATAACTAAAACTAAAATGATCGATTTTAATTTATTTAAAAAAACTATCGATTATTTAATAAGTAAAGGTGGTATTGAAGAGATATCTTTATCAGGAGGGGAACCATTATTACATCCTAATATATTTGAAATGATTAAATATTGTAAAGATAGAAATATTAGAGTCGTATTATTTACGAGTGGTATTGTAAGAAGAAAGTATATTGATAGTATATGTAAAAAGTTGATACCTGATTATAACTTTTCTGGTATCGATAAAAAAGATTTAATATTATTAAAAGAAATTGGTTTAGATAAAATTGTTTTTGATTTTCAAGGAGCTTCAGTAGATACTTATAATAATTTAATGGGAACTAAAAATAGATTTACTTATGTTGCTGATTCGATGTTAAGAGCAAGTTTAGTTGGTTTAAATGTCGATGTTCATTTTATTCCTTTAAAAACAAATTATAAAGAATTTTTAGATATATTAGAAATTTTAGAAATATGTGAAATAAAACAAATTAGTATTCTTAATTTTGTACCACAAGGTAGAGGATTTATTAATCAAGAAGAATTACAATTATCAACTGAAGAAATGGAAGAATTTATAAATATTTATAAGCAAAGTAGATTTAATGGACATATTAGAGTAGGAATACCATTACTTTCTAAGGATGAACATTTATGTACAGCCGGTCTAGATAAAATGGTTATTAAATACGATGGTACGGTGTTACCTTGTCCAGCATTTAAAGAATTTGATATTGAATTATTAAATAAAATGGGGATTAAAACACCTAATATTCATACAGATTTAGATAAAGTTGAAATTCACAATGGTACGAGAAAGAAACCATTATGTAAACAGTTATATAAGTTTAGACAAACAATAAATTAACATTTTGGGAAATTATTAAATTTATCTATTTTAGTATATTTTTATAAAAAATATGATATAATATAGTTGTCTAGGAATAGCGATAAGCTCATTTAGAAAAACCGACTAATTAACGAACATTGGGAATTTAATTCGTTGATGGTGTTGAATGCTCAAAATATTTGAGAATCCTAATATCGATGATGTGATGCCCACCTGGTAGAGACTAGGTTTTATCGTTAAGAGCCCGTATTCTTGGACCTTTTTTTTTTGTATAAAATATGGTATAATGAGAAAAGTAATAGAAGGTGATAAAATGGATAGAGAAATAGTAAACAATATAAAAACACTAGGTATTGATATGATTGATAAAGCTGGAAGTGGTCATCCTGGTATTGCTTTAAGTGCCGCGCCTATTATATATACTTTATATGCTAAACATATGAATGTATATGTTAATGATCCATTATGGGAAAATAGAGATAGGTTTGTTTTATCAGCAGGACATGGTTCAGCTTTATTGTATGCTACTTTATATATGGCAGGTTTTATATCACTTGATGATTTAAAACAGTTTAGGCATATTGACTCTAAAACACCAGGCCATCCTGAATATGGTGTAACTAATGGTGTTGATATGTCAACTGGTCCATTAGGTCAAGGAATAGCTTCGGCTGTGGGAATGGCTATAGCTGGAAAACAATTAAATAAAAAATATGAAATACCTAAAAGAAGCAAATTAGGTAAAGAACAAAGTTTATTTGATTATCACGTTTATGTTTTATGTGGCGATGGCGATTTGATGGAAGGAATAAGTTATGAAGCAACTTCCTTAGCTGGTAGTTTAAAACTAAATAATTTAATTGTTTTATATGATTCTAATGATATAAGTTTAGATGGTAAAACTGAAGGGGTATTTGATGATGATATTATTAAGAGATTTGAAGCTTTAAATTGGAATACAATTTTAGTTAAAGATGGTAATTTAATATCTAATATCGATAAAGCGATTGAAGAAGCTAAAAATAGTGATAAACCAACATTAATTCAAATAAAAACTATTTTAGGTGAAGGATCTATTAATGAAAACACTAATAAAGTTCACGGTAGTCCTTTAGATAAAGATGATATAACTAAATTAAAATTGAAGTTAAAAATAGAGCCAGAAGAATTTTATGTTGATTTAGAGGCCAAAGAAAATTTTAGTAAACAAATAAGTGAAAGAAGTTTAAAAAAATATAATTTGTTTAATCAATTAAGTTTAGAATTTGGCTATACTAAACAAGAATATAGAATTGATTTAAGTCATTTGGTATTTGATTCTAATTTAAAAGAATCTTTAAGAGTTACTAATGGTAAAATAATGAAAGAAATAGAAAAAAAATTACCTAATTTTATCGGTGGGTCAGCTGATTTATCATCTTCTACTAAGACAATAATAAATAATAATATTAATTTTGGCGTAAGAGAACACGCTATGGGAGCTATATTAAATGGTTTAGCATTATCTAATTATTATGCATTTGGTTCGACATTTTTAGTTTTTTCAGATTATTTAAAACCTAGTATGCGATTATCTTGTTTAATGAATTTACCTGTTACTTATATATTTACTCACGATTCTATCAATATTGGGCAAGATGGACCAACGCATCAACCAATTGAACAATTAATATCTTTAAGAAGTATTCCTAATATGTCTGTATTTAGACCAGCCGATGCTAAAGAAATAGTTGGTTGTTGGGAATATATAATTAATAATAAAAAGCCAAGTTGTCTAGTTTTATCACGAAATGAAGTTGGTTTAAATAAATTAACTAATGCCAAAGCAGTTATGTATGGTGGGTATATCGTAAGAAAAGAAAACAATTTATTTGCTACTATTGTAAGTACAGGTAGTGAAGTAGAATTAAGTATCAAAATAGCGGATTATTTATATGAAAATTATAAAATTGATATTAGAGTAGTAAGTATGCCTAATCGTGAATTGTTTTTAAAACAAAGTAAAGAATATCAAGAAAATATAATTCCTAAAGGATATCGAACAATCGTTATTGAAGCAGGATCTAAATATGGTTGGGAAGGATTTGTTTATAACGATAAATACTTAATTACTTTAGATAAATTTGGTTGTAGTGGTACTATGGATGAAGTATTAAACGAAATGGATTTTAGTTATGATAAAATATTACAAAAAATTATAAAATTACTAAAATAAGACAAAATTTTTAAATCTAAGATTATATAATTTTATTGGTGATTACTAATGAGAGAATATAATCTTTTTATTATTAAGAAAGAATATTATGATTATTATCGAAAAAATCCTTTATTTTTATTCGATACTTTAAAAAAATTATATACTTTAAAAGAAGATTTTAATTATGGTATATCCTTATATAGTCAATTATGTGAACGAGTTAATCCTTTTACTTTAAAACATTTTATTAATAAAAAATATAATTTAGATAATAATAAAACATTTTATATTGATAAAACATTTATTGAAATAAGGCATACAAGGATTATTGTAAGAAGTAAAAATTTAGATATAATTGATGATTTAAATGAATATAATAAATATATATTTGTATGTGATTTTATAAATAATGATTATTTTTACTTAAATAAGTTACAATATTGTTGAAAAATAATTTAAAAAATAGTAAAATGTTTATAGGTGATTGAAAATGTTATGGAATTTATTATATTTGTTAGTTGGTGTATTAATAGGTGGAGCAATCGGATTTTTTGTTGCTCGTAAGTTGATAAAAGATCAATTGAAGAAAAATCCTCCTATTAACGAACAAATGATTAAAGCGATGATGACTCAAATGGGAAGAACTCCTAGTCAAAAGCAAGTTAATCAAATGATGAAGCAAATGACAAAATATATGTAAAAAGTATTTTATATACTTTTTTTAATAGTAAGAGGAGAATTATTATGAAAGAATATGCAGATTTATTATTACCAAATATTGATAAAACAATCGAAGATTATAAAAAGATATATCCTAATCGTAATCTAAGTGAAGGCGCTATTGTAACAAGATACGCTCCAAGTCCAACGGGATATGTTCATATGGGGGCATTATTTTCTGCTTTTATTGCTAGTAAAATGGCGAAACAAAGTAACGGAGTTTTCTTTTTAAGAATCGAAGATACCGATAAAAAAAGAGAAATTGAAAATGGTGTAACTGGAATTATTAAAGATTTAAAAAATTATGGTATTAAAATCGATGAAGGTATGATTAGTGAGACAGAATGGATAGGGGAATATGGTCCTTATATTCAAAGTCAAAGAAAAGAAATTTATCAAACATTTGCTAAACATTTAATTATGAATGATTTAGCTTATCCTTGCTTTTGTACCGAAGAAGATTTAGAAAATATTCGTAAAGAACAAGAAAGTATTAAAGATAGAATCGGTTATTATGGTAAATGGGCAAGAGATAGATATTTGTCTAAAGAAGAAGTTATAAGTAAAATAAATAATGGTGAAAAATATGTAATAAGATTAAAATCACCTGGTAAATTTGAAAATAAAATAGTTTATGATGATTTAGTTAAAGGTAAATTAGAACTTCCTGAAAATGATATGGATATTATAATTATTAAAGGTGATGGATTACCAACTTATCATTTTGCCCATTTAGTCGATGATTATTTAATGGGAACTACGCATGTTATTAGGGGAGATGAGTGGTTACCAAGTGTACCAATTCATTTACAATTGTTTAAAGTATTTGGCTTTAAACCACCTAAGTATGCTCATATTTCACCATTATTAAAAGAAGATAATGGAATACGAAGAAAACTATCGAAAAGAAAAGATCCAGAAGCCGCTATTTCGTATTATCACGAAAAAGGAATTCCAACTGAAGCAGTATTATTATATTTATGTACAGTTGCTAATTCTAATTTTGAAATGTGGTATTTACAAAATAAGGATAAAACAATCGATGATTTTAAATTAGAATTTAAAAAAATAAGTGCTAGTGGTTCTTTATTTGATGTTGATAAACTATTAAATATATCTAAAAATTATATTAGTTTATTAAGTGCTGTTGATGTTTATAATAAAACATTAGAATATAGTGAAAATTATGATAAAGAATTATTTGATTTGTTAACTAAATATAAAGATTATAGTATTAGTGTAATGAATATTGAAAGAGAACAAAAGAAACCTCGTAAAGATTTAGCTATGTTTTCTGATTTTAGAAAACAAAATTGGTATATGTATGATGAATTATTTAAAGATTTAAATTATGAATGGCAAAATATAACTGATAAAAAAGAAATAAAAGAAATATTAAATTTATATATTAGTAAATATGATGTAAATGATGATAAAGAAACTTGGTTTAATAAAATGAAAGAAGTATGTGATACTTTGGGGTATGCTTCTGATATGAAAGCATATAAAGAAAATCCTAATAATTATAAAGGAAATATTGCCGATGTAAGTAATGTGTTAAGAGTAAGCCTTACTACTAAAGCAATGACACCAGATTTATATGAAATAATGAAATTATTAGGTAAAGAAAGAATAGAAAAAAGGTTTAATATGGTTTAAATCTTTTTTTTATGTTAAAATAATAATAGGTGATAGAATGTTGCAAGTATTTTTATTAATATTAGGTCTTATTTTATTAATTGTGTTTTCTAATATATTTGTCGATAGTTCAACAAATTTAGCAAATGGTTTTAAAATACCTAAAATGGTCATAGCTTTAACTATAGCATCATTTTGTACTTGTGCTCCTGAACTGGCAGTATCTTTTTCGAGTTTAGAAAATTATGATGTTTCTATCGCAAATGTAATAGGTAGTTGTATAGCAAATATATTACTTATTATTGGGATAGGAAGTTTAATTAAGCCGATTAAAATAGAAACGGCAACAGTAAAAAAAGAAATACCGCTTTTAATATTATGCTCTTTTGTATTTTGTTTACTTTTTTTAGATGGTAATATATCTAGGTATGATTCATTAGTATTAATGTTATTATTTTTGTTGTTTTGTTTGTATTTATATAAGATGATAAAAAGGTTTAAAAAAGTTGAAGAAGAATCTGTTAAAATTAATAAATTAAAATCATTTATTATAACTATATTTTCAGTATTTATGATTGTAGAGGGAAGTGAATTGGTTGTTGATTCAACACTATATTTATCCGAAACATATAATATAGCACCTAAATTGATATCGATGATTGTTATAGTAATAGGAACATCTTTACCAGAATTAATGATTACTATTACTTCAGCTAAAAAAGGTGAATTTGATATGACAGTAGGTAATATTATAGGTTCTAATATATTCAATATTTGTATAGTTTTAGGACTTCCTATTTTAATTTTTGGTGGTGTAATATCAAGTTCATTTAATTATGTTGACTTATTTATGTTGATTTTATCTCCTTTATTATTTTATATATTTTGTAAAAGCAAAATGACTATTACAAGATTAGAAGGAATATTAATGATATTTGTATTTTTTCTTTATTACAGTTATTTAATATTTTTTTAATAAAAGTATTTACATTTAAATATAATTAATGTATAATTATATTTAGTTTTGCAGGTGTAGTACAGCGGTTAGTATACGGCCTTGCCAAGGCTGAGACGGCGGTTCGATTCCGCTCACTTGCTCCATTTGAATACAACTTACGGACTGTAATGGTTCGTAAGTTTTTATTTTATATAAATATTAAACTGGGTCTAGGATTTCTGGTGTGAAGTAAAATTCTATAAAAATAGATGCGAAAAATAAAAAAGCAAGAATTTCTAGTG
>CALVSP010000009.1 GCA_944359065.1 uncultured Bacilli bacterium | reverse complement strand
ACATAATCAAATACACTTGATACATCTTTATTTCTTGTTTCACTATCTGGTTCACCCATAACAACAGTAATTATTCGCATATCATTTATATTAGCAGTAGCAGTAATACAAAATCCTGCTTCAGAAGTATAACCTGTTTTAAGTCCATCTACCCCTTTATAAAATCTAACTAATTTATTTGTGTTAACTAACCAAAATGATCTATCAGTATCTTTTCTTAAATAATCCTCATAAATAGAAGTAAATTCAAATATTTTTTCGTGTTTAACTAATTCTTTAGCCATTATAGCCATATCATAAGCAGATGAATAATGATTAGCATCATCTAAACCGTGACAATTTTTAAAATTCGTGTCTTGTAAACCTAATTCATTAGCCCGATCATTCATCATTTTAACAAACATTTCTTCAGTACCAGCTATTTTTTCAGCTAAAGCAACCGCCGCATCATTACCAGAGGCAACAGCTAAGCCTTTAAACATATCATAAACACTCATCTGTTCTCCAGTTTCTAATAATATTTGACTTCCCCCCATACCAGATGCATTACTTGATACAGTTACCATATCATCCCATTTGATAATATCTTTTTCAATTGCTTCCATAACTAATAACATCGTCATTATTTTAGTCATACTAGCCGGATGTCTTCTTTCGTGGGAATTTCTTTCATAGATAATTTCTCCAGTAGTTGGTTCCATCACTATGACACTAGAAGCACTAGTAGCAAGTTCCATAGCACTTATATTAAAAGGAATTAATACAACTAAAGATAATAAAATACCACATATTTTTTTCATCAAACTCACCTATTAAACTTTATGAATTAAATTAAAAAAAATGTCAAAAAAAATTAGGAATAAATCCTAATCAATATTGTTTTATAATTTTTAATAAATTATTTATTAGTATTGTTATTTTTAATAAATATTTTATTTTCTTTGTATGTATCTACTAAGCAATAACCACCTATAGGTATTGTTGCATTAGGAGTTGTATGCCCAAAATTTGCATTAATAATAATTGGAATATTTTTTAATTCCTTTTTATTCAATATTTTTTTCCATTTTCTAAGATTCATACCAGTTTGTATTTGGCTTCTACCAATTATTATTCCTCTAACTTTATCAAAATCTTTTTGTTGAATTAAAGAAACTAAATTTCTTTCGAATTCATAAGGAAATTCTTTACCAACAAGTGCATCATCCTCAATAAATAATATTTTATCTTTTAAACTTGGCATATATGGTGTTCCTTGTAATAAATTAAAACTACAAAGATTGCCACCTATTATTATTCCATCAGCTTTTCCATCATTTAATACAATACATCCCTTATTTTTTATAAATTTTCTTTTGTCTTGATTATCATACCATTTATCACTACTATAGTATTTAGGATCTTTTAAATAATAATTTTTATGATTAATTGCTTTATTAAAGTAAAAGATAGTTTGCTCTAAACCTTCCTTCATAGCAAAACTATGAAAAGTTGGACCTAAATAAGTGGTATTACCAGTTTTAGCATATATTGCATTCAATATTACCGTGATATCAGAATATCCGCATATTATTTTTGGATTATTTTTAATTAATTCATAATCAATATAATTTAACAATTGATTACAATTATATCCTCCTAAAACTGATAATATAATGTCAATATTATTATCTTTTATAGCATTATGAAAATCTGTTATTCTTTTTTTTATACTTGATGAAATAAAATAATCTGAAACACTTGAATTTTTAGAAAACATAACATTAAATCCAAGATTTTCTAATTTATTTTTTGCTAATTCAATATTTTCATCACAAATCATACTTAAACTTCTTGATAAAGCACATACCATTATATTTTTCATATTCTACCTATCTTTTTAATACTCTTGGAACTCGTTGGGAAATCGAACTCATTACTTCATAATTACATATATCATTACACCATGTTCCTATTTGTTCAATTGTTAATTTATCATTATCCCAAATAAGAACCTCTTGTCCCAATTTAATATCCGGTATATCGGTAACATCCAACATCATATTATCCATACAAATACCGATAATTTTTGCTTTATAAAAACCAATAATAACGTATGGTTGACCAGTTTCCAGTGTTAATAAACCATCTCCAAAGCCAAAAGGGATTGTGGCAACAATAGTCTTTCTTTTAGCTATAAAATTTTTATTATATCCAACAGTTTCACCTTTTTCGATTGTTTTTAAAAAACTTATATTAGTCTTTAAAATCATACTTGGTTCTAATTTTATGTCTTCTTTTAAACTATCATTAGGATAATATCCATAAAGTAACAAACCAATTCTAACCATATTATATAAATAATCTTTATAATATTTTATTCCTCCACTACTGCAAATATGGATATTTTTAGGATATATTCCATTATCATTAAATTTTTTTATTGCTTTTTCAAATAACTTTATTTGGTTTAAAGAAAAATCTCTATCAGAATTAGTCGATAAATGCGTAAATATTCCATCAACCAGAACACTTTTATTTTTTTTTAAACTAATGATATAATCATCAATAGAATCTAATTGTAAACCAGTTCTTCCCATTCCCGTTTCAATTTCTATATGAACTTTTACTTTGTCATTTTTATCAATTAAATTAAAAATATTGGAACCATTTAATATAAAATCATATTTTTTTGATAAATTAAATTCTTCTTTCGACAGTGGATACAAAATTAAAATATTGTTTTTATAACCATTTTTTCTTAATTCTATTGCTTCATCTAAATAAGCTACTCCAACATATTTAAATTCATTTAAAATTTCAGGATAACAGTTTAAATTTGTTCCATAACCAAACGACTTTATTATAGGCATCATCACAACATCTGGTCCCAAATATTCTTTTATTTTAGTAATATTATTCCTTATTTTTTTTAAATCTACAATTAACTGAGTTGAACGCATCATTTCACCTCAAAAACATAAAATTGAAATATGGCATCATATTTATCATCATAGCCATTACATATTATTGGAATTAATCCATATTTTTGAAACATTTCTTTTCTAATTAAAACAGGAGTATGACCAAAGCAAATAATCAAACCATTTTTTTTAACTTTTGAAACTAATACTTTAAAAATTTTATATGCCATTTTAGTACTAACAACCTCAGAATTTAAAAATCTCAAAAACATCAAATCAACATAATTATCAGCTAAAGGTGAATTAATAGCATTGCAACACAACGATTCATCAACATAGTCCTTAGCATAATCAATCATTTCTTTACTTAAATCATGACCAATAGTATGTGACATTGGAAAATCTTTTTTATAATCACTTAAAAATTCACCTGTAGAACAAGCTGGATCATAAACAATTTCATAATTTTTGTTCATTTTTTTTAAAAATATACTAGTAAATTTTCTAAAATGTGCTTCCCCATATCCTAAATACTCTTTTTTTTCTGGATTAAAACTCCATCCTTCTATAGGAGATACTTCTTCTTTTTTCGTATAATAATCTTTGTATTTATATGGATAATATATATCAATTTTTCGATTTACTTTTATTTCATTAAAAATAAACTTTTTTTCTTCATTGTTAAAAGGATAATATTCTATTGTTATTTTTCTATTTTTTAAATTTCTTTTTTTTAAGAATCCCAATAACATCGGTGCAGTAATCATACTACAATTTATAGCATTAATTTTATTCTCTATTCTTAAAATAGATCTAATTTTTCTACCTATAATAACTTTACCCTTATAAGGTTTTAATAAGAAAATATTTTGAGGTAAATTATAATCAAAATCTTCAAATTTTATAGTTTTTCTATTAAATATATCATCCAACTTTATATTATCAATATTACAAATATTTTCACAATCAAAATACATTTCATTATATATTTCTATTTCTTTTTTTTCTAACTCATTATAATAATCCAATGGTCGTTTATTTTTATATGAATCCATAAAATCACCTATAATTTTTTTCCATATTCCTTTTCTTTTTGCATTCTAGCAAATTTTGAACGACTTTCTTTTTTCTTTTTCATAAGTGTTTCATCTAAAGATTCTAAGCTTGCTTTCATATCATTTATTATAAAAGTTGTCTCATTTCTAGGATCGGCTCCTATATATTCCATTTTAGTATCTTGATTTTTGCTTATCTCATATTTTGAAATATAAGATGTATAAGTACCCCTACCACTAGTATTCATTGATAATTCCAAAGGAAAATTTAACATATTTTTTGATGGTGCTTCTCCTTCAATAGTAATTTCACCACCAAAACTATTGGTAATTTGATACGTTCCACCTTTAGTAGATATTAATTTTATAACACTGCTTGTATAATCATCTGGAAAAGTAATAATGTAACTTGAAATTGGTTCTAATAATTTCATATTTGCTTTTTTTAAACAGCGAAATAACGCTAAAGGAGTAATTATATTAAAATGCATAGGATCACTCCCCATCGAATCAAATTGACCACCTATTAAAGCAACCTCCATATCAGTAAGTTCCCAACCATTTAATCCTTGCTTTGAATAATAATTAATTAATCTTTCTACTTGTCGTTGATATTTTAAATGTAAAAAATCTGTCGATAATTTAGAAACATACTTAAATCCACTACCTCGTTTTAATGGAGATACTTCTAGTTCAATTCCTGAAACGCAGGTATAACTTGCTTTGGCAGATGCTGTAGACATAGGAACTTCTTTATGAATTACAATTGGATTTTCAAAATTAGCCTTTATATTAAATCTTTCTTCTAACATTGTTTTTACAATTTGAGCTTGGACTTCCCCCATTAAACTACAATATATAGAATTTGTTCTTTCATTATATCTTACATTTAAATAAGGATCCTCCTCATTTAAAATTTTAAGAGCGCGCATCAATTCAATAGTGTCGTTTTTATTTATCGGATTTATTTCCATTGTTAATAATGGTTTGACAAAACTTACATATTTATCTAATCCTATGTTATTTCCTATAATTTGTCCACACTTTACATCCAAACCATTAATTATAGCAATATCACCACTATAAATCGTATCTACACTTTGCATTTTTGAACCATTAGAAATCATTATATTTTTTATTTTTTCAGTTCTTTCTTCACCTATATTTATAACATCACGATTATTAATACTACCATTCAATACTTTAATATAAGCATTTTTACCATTTTCATCAACTCTTATCATAAAAACATACGCTGACATTTTTTCTTCTAATTCTTTAGGTGTAATAGGCAAATATCTTGCTATAGAATCAACTAAATCATCAATGCCAATATCTATTAAAGCACTACCTCCTATTACTGGAAAAATTTTATTTTTGTGTGTTAAATCAATCATTTTTTCCGCTAACCATTGATCATCAATATCTTGACCACTTACATATTTTTCTAACACTTCATCATCGACCATTGATAATTCTTCAATAATTTCTGTTACTTTTGCAGGGACAATAGAAATATTTTGATCATCATCTTGATAAACATGAGTTAAAGTTAATGTAGGTACTTTTAAATTATTCTGTAATTCTGCAATTACTTTATCAAAATCAGCGCCTTTTCGATCCATCTTATTTATAAATATAATAACTGGCACATTTTTTTCTCGCAAGGCACGCCATATAGTATAAGTTTGAGCTTCTAGTCCTTCAACTCCAGAAATCACCAATACAGCACCATCTAGAACATTTATGGCTCTTTCTACCTCAGCTGAAAAGTCAACATGTCCTGGAGTATCTATCAATTGTATATTTTTATTATTCAATTTAAAAGATACTATTGAATCTCTTACCGTAATACCACGTTCTTGTTCAACTTTCATATTATCTGTGACGGTATTTCCAGAATCAACTCGGCCAATACTATCAATTACATTTGTATGATAAAGTAAATGTTCAGTTATGGTCGTTTTTCCAGCATTAGCATGAGCAAAAATACCTAGTGTTAATACCTTTTCATTTTTTCTATCCATTCAAAACACCCCACCATATATTATAATACTTTTTTATAATTTTTTCATTTTTTCTAACATTATCGTCTTTATTAATTCACCATAATTTACACAACTTGGTCCTTTTATATCCATATTATCATTGTCCATATGTTTTGCAGCTGGACAACCAGTTCCACAAATATATCTATATTTACATTCTTTACATTTATTAATTATTTTCACGCTTCTATTAAACCAATCGTTAATTTTTTCATCATCTAATTCGTATTTTGGATAAAATGTTCCAACTCGATAATTATTATTTCCTATTCCATGCCAACATTTATAAACATTTGATTTACAATCTAATATAAACTGATTCTTTGCTGCTCCGCAATGTCTTAAAACAGGCTGATATGGTACATCATTAAAAATACTTTCGATAAAATTTTCTGGATGAAATTTTTTTCTAAAAATAGTCATATTAGGATTTTTCTCTTCTAATTGAAATATTTTTTCAATTCCAATTTTTTCATTTACAATATTTTGTTCACCTGAACATCCACCATCTTGCAACAAATATAAATATGGTTTTAACATTTCACTATTATTAAATTCTTTAACTAAAAAATTTGCTAAAGCAGGTAATTCATCTATATTAGTATCATCAACATTTACTCTCAAAATTATTAAAATATTATTTTCAATTGCTAATTTAATATTTTTCATAATCAAATCAAAGCTACCTTGACCATTATGAAATATTCTTCTTTTATCGTGTATTTCTTTGACACCATCAACTGTAATTTGAATATGATCAAGTGTACTTTTATATTTATTAAATAAATCAACATAATAATTTAAATCTACGCCATTGGAAACAATATCTATTATATAATTTCTTTTTTTAGCTTGTTTAAAAATATACTCAATAGTTTTTAAATTACATTTTAAAAGTGGTTCTCCTCCCATAATTGTAATTCTAATATCATCTTTTATATTACCATATTTATCCTCATATATTTTTATAATTTTATCAATTCCATCAAATTGAATATCGACCATTTTAAGTGGATCTATATCTTTTGTTCCTTTTATCATATATGTTTGCTCGTAACAATAAATACAATGTAAATTACAAGCATAACTTGGAACTACTAAAAAACTAGGAGTAGCTCGTTTCTCCAGCTCTTCTATTTTATTATCCAATTTTTCTAAAAAATTATGATATTCTTTTTCATCTGTAAACAAATATTTACGTTCTAACATACAATCTAATACTTGTTTATCTATTTTATCAAATTGGCTGTTAATAATTAAATTATATATATTTTTTTCGATTATATCGGCAGCCCCGTTTATCAAATTGATCATAATAACTTCATTTTCATTATAATCAATAAATTCTATTTCTTTAATTAAAATCATAAAAATCCACCTAATTTCTTTCATAATTTTATATAAGGGAGAAAATGAATCTCCCTTATATAGAGTTCATCTAATCTTATTAGACATGGTAATGACAAGATGCATTACTTGTTGTTACATTTTCAGGCTTAACAACAACTTTTTTATTTATAGATTTCATTGCATTTCCTCCTCTCATTTTACATTATACACTTAATAATTACGTAAATATAATATTAATTTTTTATATTATTATAACTTTAAGTTATAATTTAACCGTTTTTTTTATTTTTATAAGAAAAATATTATCAAAATATTGTTGTTTTATAAAAATATGTTATAATAAATCAGTAAGAGGTGTATAAAATGGATGTCAATTATGAACTATATAAGACTTTTTATATTGTAGCAAATTGTTCAACAATAACTGAAGCTGCTCAAAAATTAATGATTAGTCAACCTGCTGTTACTAAAGCTATTAAAAATTTAGAATTGCAATTAAATGGTACTTTATTTATAAGAAGTAAATCGGGAATAAAATTAACTGAAAATGGAAAAAAATTTTATAATTACATAAGGCCAGCAATTGAACAAATTCAAGATGCTCCAAAATTATTTAATAATATAAATAAAATTGAAAGTGGTGAAATTAAAATTGGAACTAGCAATACAATTTTGAAATATTTTTTGATGCAATATTTAAAAAAATATGATAAACTATTTCCAGGCGTAAATATTTTAATAGAAGAAAGCTACACTCCAGAATTGATAAATATGGTTAAAAATGGTTCTTTAGATATAGCAATTATTTATGCAAATAATGATGATCCTAAATTAAATGGTCTGAAAGTTTTAAAATTGCAAGAATTAAATTATTGTTTTATAGGTAATAAAAAATATAAAAATTTAGCAAATAAAATTGTAAGTATTAATGAATTAAAAAAAGAAAATTTGATATTAAATACTATAAATCCAATTCAAACATCGATTTTAAATGATTCTAAATATATTGCTCATATCAATTTAGCAAGTCATTCGTTAGTTTACGAATTTGTTAAAGAAGGATTTGGGATTGGTTTAGTCATTAAGGAGTTTATAAAAGACAAACTAGATAATAAAAATTTATATGAAATAAAAATTAGTGAAAAACTTCAATCTTTAAATTTAATATTGATTATAAATAAAAATAGTTTCCCTACATATATAACATCACAATTAATAAACATCATTAAAAATAAGGAGGTAGAAAATGAAAATTTTAATTATTACTAATTTAGAGAATGAATGCAGTGAAGAAGATGTTTGGATAGCAAATTCTTTTATTGCTGATGGACATGATGTTAAACTAGTAAACAAATACTATAATCCAAAATTAGAAGATGAGTATGACATATTTATCAAAAGATATTCTTGGATTGAAGATATTGCCGACTTTTCTGTTGGTGCAGAAGAATCTGATTACGAAACGAGAATTTTAAAGAAAAATTTACCACGTATTAATTTTGATGGAAAATTCGATAATCAAGGAAAACATTATTTGTCATATTTATATAGTTTAGGTTATTCTGTTGTTCCGACTATTAATAGTCCTAAAGAAATCGAAAAAATTGGAAGTTATCAAAATTTTTTAATTAAGCCTGTTAATGGTTATGCTAGTTATGGAATTATCGAAACCAATAAGAATAATATTAACAATTATTGGAATGAAAATTATGTTATTCAACCAAAATTAAATTTTGATAGTGAAGTTCAATTTTATTTTATAGGAAACAAATATGAATTTGCCCAAATTTTTACACCTAAAAAATTATTATCCCATGAAAATGCTGCTTTTTATACACCTTGTAAAGAGGAAATAGAATTAGCTAATTTGTTTGCCAAACTAAATGGCAATGACTTTAATGGAGTACAAAGAATTGATTTTTTAAAAATAAATAACCAACTTTTACTATCAGAATTAGAAGATGATAGTCCATATATGGCTATCGAAGCTCTTTCAACTGCTAAAAGACAAGAATTCATAAATGATTTTAAACAAATGGTTTATACATATTATAAAAACATAAACAAAGATAAAATTAAAATATTAAAAAGATAATTCAAAAAACGAATTATCTTTTTTAAAATTTTATATTATAAGCTTTGCAAACATTATTATATAAAATGTCTTCTTTTTCTTGTTTAGTTATTTCTAATAAATCAAGTGTTTTTATATAACTTGAAACATCACTATATTCATCTGAAATAGCAAAGAAATCTGTTCCATACATTATTTTCTTTTTGATATTTGGATATAATTTAATATATTTATTTAAAACATCTGATATCATTATATTTTGTTTGTTTCTTTCCTCTAATGTTTCGCCATCATTACAGCCACTAAAGCAAGTATAAACATTATTATATTTATGACACAAATAAAATAAATTATCAAAATTAGGCCAGTTTATATGACTAGCAATAAAATTTACATTTGGATACTTAATAGCTAAATCTTCTATGTATTTAGCATCAGAATATGGAGAATATGAACTTTTACCATTATCATCATATATTTCTCCACAATGAAAAGTTACAGATAAATTGTGATTATTAGCAAATTCAGCAACCTTATATATTTTTTCATCATTAGCATAATATTTTTGATATCCTAAATATATTTTTATAGCAATTATTCTTGGATATTTATTAAGATCCATTTCTATTTTATTCAATTCATTATTTATGTCATCTAAATCAACTGAATCTATAAAATACATATCGCCATTATCAACAAATTCTTCAAAATCATAAGGATCCAACATTTCATCAATATAAAGTCCTCTTATATTAATATATTTGTTAGCACACGCTGTTTTTTTATATAACTTAAATTCAGTTTTTGTCAACGCATGCATATGACAATCTACTATGCTCATTATATTCCTCCAATTATTTTAATTTAAATATTTACTTACTATATCAATTACTTTATTTACTTCATCTAATAATAAATTAAAGTTATTATTTACATATGTAGCATCATTTTCTTTACTTTTTAATTCGTGCTGTAGGCAAATATCAGCCAATTTATCAAAACCTAAATATCTACTTTCACTTTTTAATGAATGAACTAATATAGCATAATTATTCATATCATTATTGTTTTTAAAATTAGTTAAATTAGTTATTTTTTCATTAATACTATTCACATACTCTTTTAATATTTCATTATAAGTTTTAATATCACCCAATAATTCCAAACTAGAATTAATATTAATACCATTTTCTTTTAAATAATTAATATTATTTTTATTAATATTTCTTTTAATTTTGTTATCTAATTTTTCTTTTATTAGTGGTTTAGCAATATAATCATCAAATCCTTCATTTAAATATTTTTGTTCTGCTCCTTCAACAGCATCAGCAGTTAAAGCGATAACAATAGTATTAAAATTAGGATTTTCTTTTAATTTATGTAATGTTTCTACACCATCCATTTCTGGCATCATTATATCCATAAAAATTAAATCATAATTATTGTTACTTTTTTCTAGACACTCTTTACCGCTTTCACAAAAATCAATATTAAATTTATAAGGTTTTAAAAAATTACAAGTTATAGTTATATTTACTTTATTATCATCTACAACTAATACTTTTTTATTACTATAATCAGTTGTTTCAACTTTTTTATTTTCAACAGGTTGAATAGTTTTAGTTCCACCTAAATACTTATTTAAAATAGAAAATAATTTATCTTTTTCAATTGGTTTTGCTAAATAACCATTAAATCCTTTACTTAAATATTGTTCTTCCATACCATTAATTGCATTAGCCGTTAACACAATAACTGGAGTATTAAAATTAGGATTTTCTTTTAATTTAGTTAAAACTTCACTACCTTTCATTTTTGGCATCATATCATCTAACAATATTAAATCATAATTAGTTAATTTTACTTTTTCTAAACATTCAAATCCACTTTCACAAGAATCAACCGTTGGTTTATATTTTGATAATATTTTTTCTGCTACTTTAATATTTAATTTATTATCGTCAACTAATAATATTTTTTTACCAGTTAAATCTAAATCTGTTTCTTCAACAATTTCTTCTTCTTGAGTAATTTTAGCTAAAGATAATCTTTGATCAATTGCAACAGTAAATTCAGATCCTTCGCCATATACACTATGAACGACAATATTTCCATTCATCATATTAACTAATTGTTTAGTAATAGCTAAGCCTAACCCAGTTCCTTCGATTGTCGTATTTCTATCTTCATCAACCCTTTGAAATTTAGTAAATAATTTAGAAATATCTTCTTGTTTAATACCACGACCTGTATCTTTAACTGATACAATTAACCTACATATTTCTTCATTAACTTTAACACATTTTACATCCATACTAATATAACCTTGATCAGTATATTTAACGGCGTTAGTTAAAATATTAATTAATATTTTTTTAACATTGATATGATCACCATATAATACATTAGGTATATCTTCGGCAATATTTACTTTAAATTCTAATGGTTTATCACCAATTCTTACTCTAATTAATTTAATTACATCATTTAATAATTTTTTAACATCATAATCATTTTCAACTAGTTCTAATTTACCAGCTTCTATTTTTGAGATATCTAATATACCATTTACTATTTCTAATAATGTATTAGAAGCCGTTATAACATCTTTAGCATTATCTTTAGCTTCTTCCAAACTATTAGCGCTTGCTATACATTCAGAAAAACCTACTATAGCATTTAATGGTGTTCTTATTTCATGTGACATACTAGATAAGAAGTCACTTTTAGCCCTATTGGCTTTTTCAGCAGTATCTTTAGCCAAATTTAAAGACTCTATCATTTTAACATCAGGATTTTCAATTGTATAATACATCATAATTGTAATAAAATTTTGTGTTACTGTAATTAATAATATTCCAGGATTTATTTCACGAACAATCAAAATAACTAATGCACAAAATATAAAAGAAAAAAGAGGAATATATTTTTTATAACTTACTTTTTTTATGTTTAAAAATAAACACAACAACCATATAGTTATCAAAAATATATTTACAAAATATAGAAAAGAAGTTGCAGCACCATATGAATAAACATAATTTCCGTCATAATAATAATAAAGAGGCAAATATAAAATTAAAAAAGCAAATAATAAGAAAATCAATATAGCAATAAATTTTATTTTTTTAATCTGCTTATTTACAAAAATTGCTACTTTTCCATTATTATCAAATGAAATAGTAAAAATATAAACTGTAAATAAAGATACCCACATTAAAATATACAACAAAAATAAACGATTAATCATTTCATTAATTAAAATATATTCTTCTCTATAAGGTACTATAATTATACATCCAATTTCTAAAATAATTCCTATAAAAGAGGTATAAATAAGCCAGTTATATATTTTTATTTCTTTATTATTTAATCTTTGTCTAGAATAATAACTAACACTAGTTAAAATCAAATAAATCATACTGCAAATCAGCATTGTTAATCCAATAACCATAAACACCACTCAATTCTATAAAAATTATAACATATTTTAAAAGAAATTAACAAAAAAAATGTTTTTTGAAACAATTTTATTTCTAAAACATTTTATTTTTTTATTAATTTTTTTGATTCATTCATTTGTTGAAGGTGTTTATAATCTATTTTTCCTATTGCAGTTAAAGGCATCTTATCGATTATTTCATAATTTATACCTTCTATATAATATTCAGGCAAACATTTTTTACACATTTCTTTAATTTCTTTTATAACGGTTGTTGAATTATTTTTATACTCATCTTTTATTGTAAAATAAGCTTTAGGCACTTGTCCTTGACAATTTACCTCATCAGGAACCCCTACTACTTTACTACTAACTACAGCTTTATGACTTGAAATTACTTTTTCAATTAAATTTGGATAAACTTTAAATCCATCATATCGAGTTATCATTTCTTTAATTCGGCCATCAATAAACAAGAATCCATCTTCATCAATATAACCAAGATCTCCTGTATGAATCCAAATTTTACCATCACTATGTTTTCTTAAAACATCACTAGTAAGTTCTGGATTTTTAAAATACCCAACCATCATATTTGGAGTTCTTAAACAGATTTCTCCACGCTTATTATAATCTAATTCATTTTCTAATGTTTCACCAGTAGTTTCATCAAATTGAAATATTCCCATTGTACATCCAGGCAATGGTATACCAGAACTTCCAACTTTAAAATCATCAGTATGTTTAACAGCAAATGCCGAAGTAGCCTCAGTTAGTGCATAACCAGGATAAACCCCTTTTTTTGCTCCATTATTTAATAAAAATTCATTAGAAGTTTGATACAATTCTTTAGACATTGCATCACCACCAACAGCACCAGCTTTTAAAAAGCTTAATCCATTTTTAACTATTTTTTTATCACCAGTTATAATTCTATAATGTGCTGGTACACCTGCAAACCATTGTGGTTTATATTTTAAAATATAATCAGCCATTTTTTTTGATTCTAATTTAGAAATTATTGTAGCTTTCATACCACATACTAAACTCATATGTAACATTCCTGAACCATAAGAAATCCAAGGAGGCATTATTAATAAAAATCTATCTTTTTCTGTAAATCCAATACCAGATTTTATATATTCTAATGCCATAGCATTATAATTATCATGGGATAAAACCACACCTTTAGGTGTACCAGTAGTTCCACCTGTGTGAACTATTGTAAGTGGCTGATTTTCTTTATAATTTGGTAATTCTAATTTACCATTTAAAGATAATGAATTATTATATTTTTGAAAACGAATATCCTTTTTCATTAATAATGATGTAGTAAAATCAGTAATATTTGAAATAGTACCTAGTAAAAAAGGTAACTTTGTTGCTGAATCTTTCAATGAATAATTGATAACATCAATATCATCATTTTCAATTGCATCTTTTAATTTATTAGTAAATATAGATGTATTCAATACCATTTTTGAATCCGCTTCTAATAAATATTCTCTTATACCTGCAGAACTAGTTCGAGGATCAATTAAATTACTAACAACATTTATTCGACTTAAAGCATACCAGTCATAAACAAATTCTGGTGTCATAAGCATCGAAAATGTTACTATATCTTCTGGTTTTACACCTTTACTTAAAAAATATTCTGTCTTTTCTTCTACTTTATCAAAAAATTCACCATATCTTATTTCTGTACCTTCATATTCTAAAGCTATATTATCCTTTTTACTTCTATTTTCTTCATACACTAAATCATAAATTTTCATTCGTGGATAATCAAATTTTTTTGCTTCTTCTGGATAATATTTTTTCCATCTCATTTCTTCTGATGGCTTTAAATTTTTTTCTTTTAAATTTTCCATAAACTTCTCCCTTTTTTTGCCGTTATAATAACACAAACTTTAAATATTGTCAATTTTATGTATAAAATAGCCCTATTTATGCCCGAAATAAAATTTATCTGTTTAAAATATTATATCAAATGTGAAAACATTGTCAATTTTTATTTATTTCTAGACTTTAATTATTTTATATAGTATAATTTTAATTAAGGTGATGATATTTGAAAAAAGAAGAAATAAAAAAAATTATTATTATTGTAATTGCAGTAGTTATTATAGTTTCAGTTATATTATTAGTTAAAGGTTGTGATAGTACCAAAAGTGATTTAAAGAAATTAGGTTATTCAAAAGAAGAAATTAATACTATAGTTGAAAAGTTAAGTGAAAATGATATTACTAAAATATTAGATATGGATTATAATAAAAATTTAGTTAGCATTATCAACGAACAATATTACATTCCTGATAATTTAGAAAGATATTTAGCTTATTCTAATAAAAATGAAAATATTAAAGATGTAATAAGTATCGTAAATGTTGGTGCGGATAGTGATTGGTATACTAACACTAAAGAAGCCAATGTCGATGAAGGTATTAAAATGTTAGTCAATAAATTTCATTATTTAAAAGAAGATTATTTACCAGATGATATTGTTCCTATAAGTAATTGGTATGCTTATGATGGCCATTCAATAAAAAAAGAAGTATACGACAAATATGTAAGTATGTGGAATGCTGCTAATGAAGAAGGTTTAAGATTATTAGTAAATTCATCATATCGTACATTTGAAGACCAACAAAACGAATATGATATGTCTAACGATGATTATGCATCTAGACCAGGTTTTTCTGAACATCAAACTGGTTTAGCCTTAGATATAGTTACAGATAATATTATTGGTAATGAATTTGAAAATACCGAAGAATTTAAATGGTTACAAGAAAATGCTCATCTATATGGTTTTATCTTAAGATATCCTAAAGATAAAGAATATATAACAGGATATAATTATGAATCTTGGCATTATCGTTATGTTGGAAAAGAATTAGCCACAAAAGTAAAAGAAAGTGGATTAACATATGATGAGTATTATGCTTATTATTGTGAATATAAAAAGGCTTGTTAAAAGTCTTTTTTATATACTAAAAAAGTTTAGAATATTTCTAAACTTGCAATTTCAACTTCTTTATTCGTATCTATTTTATGATATATAATAATACATCCAATTATAATTAATATAATAGCTATTATTTTTATAATATCCTTTTTCATTCGTTCCATCCATATATTTTAATTAAACTTACATAAGGATACGAATAAGCAGATATAGGATAATTTTCTAAATCAACAGTATTAGAATTAACTAAAATATCAACTGTTTTACCATCAACTTTATAGTCGCCAATTACTACTAAAGCGTGTCTTGTTGGGCCTGTTGTTCCAACATGGATTACATCGCCCGCTTCAGCATAATATATATTTACATCAACATCAGCACATAAACCATAACCAGTATTATTTTTAGCGTACTCTCTAAAATAAGGAACATAAGTCCAAGTATAGACTAAACCACTAGCAGTTTCACTTTCATTATATGAATAATCATAACCTTTCCACTGTAAATAATTTGCTGCACTGCCATAATAATCCATAGGTACCCCACCACTATGTACAATATAAGATGCAAAGTTCTGACAATTTGAATCAAATTTAATCCATTCAGGATTTCTTTTATTTACCCATACAGTTTGTTTTAGTGCTTCTTCACGATTATATTCGTGATCACAAGTTTTTCTAATTATTCCTGTTCCATTTAAAAAATTATTATAATCTTCTTTATCTTTAATTAATTTTTCGTTTATTAAATTTAAATAATTTTGTTTAATTTCATCTAATTTAGTTTTCCCACCACTATTATATAAATCCGTTATCATAACAAAGAAATCTTGTACTTTATTGTATTTAGTTATTTTATATTCACCATCTACTTTTTCTAAAGTAAATTCATTTTCAATGTTATATATTCTTGATTCTATTTCTTTCATAAATTCAAAGTTTAAATAATTATCCTCTAATACTGTGACATTTATAGTATTCCCACTACTACTTACATCAGTAAACTCTAAATCGTATTTTACTTTATCTAAACTTAAATCATTAGGTTTTAGTTTTCTTGTTTCAATTAATAGTGATAGAGCTGTTTGATTAATTAAAGCAGCATCAGAATTACTATCTTTAAATAAGTAAGTCATATCATTTTCTTGTAATTCTTTAATTGAATTATAATAAACATTTAAAAATTCTACTACTACATCAACAACTTCTTGATCGACATTTACAGTATATTCTATTTCATTTAAATAATTAGTTCCAACTTCATCCGGAGTATCTTCTTCAATCGGTTCCTCACTAGGATTTTCGATATTAGGCTCATCATTTGGTTTAGTATCTTCTTTTTTATTAAAAAATAAAAATAAACATACTACTATAATTGACAATATTATAAACAATACTATTTTAAAGGTCATATTTTTTTTCATTTAAATCACCTATAAAAAGTATATCAAAAAAACTATTCTAAAACAAGAATAGTTATATTTAATCTTTCTTAAAGACAAATACTTTACTAAATACATAATTAGATACAATAACAATTACTTGCGCTATGATTTTAGTAACTAAATCATCGATATGTAACATATCAACAAATATATATAATATTACCATTTCCATAACTAATGAAATAATTCTAAAGAAGAAAAAACTAGTTATTTCTTTTATATTTTTTTTAGATTTGCTTTCAAATACAAATATTTTATTAGTTATATAAGCAAATAAAACTGCTAATACCCACGATAATACATTGCTTATTAGATAATCAATATGAAATACTTTAGCAAATATTGCATAGGTAACTATTGATATTAATGTCGTTAAGCCACCAAATATTAAATAATTAATTATCTCTTTATACTTTTTGTATAAATCAAGTAATTTATTTAACATCTTTTTCGGTCTCCTTAATTATATATACCGGTCTATTTTTAATTTCTAAATATGCTTTAGCCAAGTATTGACCCATTATTCCTAAACAAAATAATTGAATCCCACTTACAAAGAAGATAATACAAATGGTACTAGGCCAACCAGATACAGGATCACCAAACATTAAAGTTTTAATAATGATAACTAAAATCATTATAAATGATACTATACAAAATAATATTCCAACAATTGAAGAAATTAATAAAGGAACAGTTGAAAAACCAAGAATACTTTCCATTGAATAAGCAAATAATTTCCAAAAATTCCATTTAGTAGTACCTGCTACTCTTTCGGTATTTTCAAAAGTTAACCATTTAGTTTTGAAACCTACCCAACTAAATATTCCTTTAGAATACCTATTATATTCTTTTAAAGATAAAATTGCATCGACCATTTGTCTAGACATTAATCTAAAATCTCTAGCCCCATCAACTATTTGCGTTTTAGATATTTTATTAATTATTTTGTAATACCACTTAGTAAATAGTTTGCGAAAAAATGAATAACCATTTCTTGAAACACTTCGCGTTGCGACACAGTCATAATCAGTTGTTTCTAAAGTTTCATACATTTCGATTAATAAATGAGGTGGATCTTGTAAATCAACATCCATCATACAAACATAATCGCCGACTGATGCTTCTAATCCTGCTAATATTCCTGCCTCTTTACCAAAGTTTCTTGAAAGTGATATATATCTTACTTTTTTATCATTTTTAGCCATTTCTCTTAATATTTCTAAAGTTCGATCTTTAGATCCATCATTAATAAATATTAATTCAAATTTAACCTTTTTCATTTCTTTCATTACTTTATTTATTTCTTCATAAAATATTGGTAATGATTCTTCCTCATTATAACAAGGTACAATAACACTTATTTTTTTCTCCATACAAACACTCCAAATCCTATAATACTAATTAAAGAAATAATTTTAGATAATTCATCATATTTAGTTTTAGTAAAATCTAATTTATAGGTGCCACTTTCTAATTTAGTTTCGATAAAGCCATTTTCATTTTCATAAATATTTATTTCATTATTATTTTCATCTAATAAAGTATAACCTATATAATAAATTCTAGGTAGTTCTATAGTAGCACTATTATCTATTTTAAATTCTAAATAAGGAACATCATTACTAATTATTTCAATATTAGTTTCCCCTTCTTTTACTATTATATCATGATTTCGATTATCATAATAATCGATATTATTAGCTGTATTAACTGGTAAATATTCTTTTTGATATCCTAAACCATACCAATATTCTAAATTATCAACATCAATTACTTCATCAGTTGCTTGCCTTAAATTAGGTTGCGCTAATAAAGCAAGAAATATTATTAACACAATACTTAACATTTTCTTATCATTAAATTTACTTATACAAAGAGGTGCTAAAACACTTAAAGCAACAGTCACAAAAGTGACAAACCGCCAAGGGAATTGAACCATACGCATTGATTTTGGTAATATATCCCAAGGAAATAAAACTGTCGATAATATAAAACTAATTATACCAAACGCTAAAATATAATTATAATATCGATTGTTGTATTGGCGATATTTTTTAAAGGTAAAGAATAACAATATTAAAACGATTAAATCAATATAATATCTTGTTTCTCCTGTTCCCCATTTACTACCAATCATAAAATAATCAAATGGATTTAAAGCATTGCCCCAAGTACCTTGGACCATAACACCTTCTTTAAAGACATTATAATCACCAAGTAATCTTTGCTCTAATAAACAAACTAAGAAAGGTGAAGTTATGGCTAAAATAAAGATTGCTGCAATAATAAATTGTTTTATGTATTTGATACTTTCTTTATATTTAAAAATTAAAAATATTAAAATTAAAACTGTTAAATAAGTCATCATTGTTAAATGAGATAATATCCCACCAACATAACCTATTACAAAAAGCAAATAAAACCTTTTTTTATTATCATTAAATAATTCATATAAACCTAAAAATATTAAAGGTATAAATATAAAAAGTAAACTTTCGCCAATTGCATCTCTTATATAAATATCTGATAAATGATAAGGAAACAACATATAAATTATAGCTGATATTAATCCAATATAATCATTTTTTGATAATGCTTTTGATAGTAAAAACATACTAATACCTGACAAAAATAAACCTATAAAATAAACTATTTCAACACTTATAACAGGATTATCGATAACTACATTTAAATATGCTGCTGGATAATGACTTAATGGTGGATAAAATAAATTAGTTCCATAACCAAAATTATTGCCAATATTACCAACTACTTTACTCGGATTAAAGAAATCTTTTTTTATTTGTGTCGTCAAACTATCGATATTAGTTAAATGAAATTTAGTATCATGACTAGACCTATAACTACTTGTAACCATTGGTAAGATTGCTAAAATAGATACTGCTAAAATAATTAATATATATTTCTTCATCTATATTCACCAAAATCATTATACCATAGTTTTAGCAAATAACATACCTATTTTATTTAATTGCATATAATTATTATAGGTGAATAACATGGAAAAGAATTTAAAAAAAGCATATTATGTCATCATCGGTATCTTAATTTTATTATTTTTTAATAAAGAAGAAGAAGGTTTTTATAAAAATATCAAAATTATTGAAAATCCTGACGATATATTAGTTTTAGTTAATAAAAATAATCAATTATTAAATAGTTATATTCCTAACAATTTAGAAAGTATATCTTTAAAATACGCCAATAAAGATAAATATTTACAAAGGGAAGCAAAAATGGCTTTTGAAACATTAAGTGAAGATGCTTCTAAATTAGGTTATCGAATTGTCGCAGTTTCGGCTTATCGTGATTATAATTATCAAAATGAATTATTTAACTACTATATTAAAGAAAAAGGCTTAGATTATGCTTTAGAATGTTCAGCTAAACCAGGTCATTCCGAACACCAAACAGGTCTTGCTTTAGATGTCGAAGGATCTAATAAAGATTATGATTTTTTTGAAAATTCTAAAGAATTTGAATGGATGAAGGATAATGCTTATAAATATGGTTTTATTTTAAGATATCCCAAAGGTAAAGAACATATAACTGGTTTTAAATACGAGCCTTGGCACTATCGTTATGTCGGGAAAGATGTTGCTAAATATATTTATGAAAACAATTTAACATTAGAAGAATATTTTAAAAAGATGTGATATAATACCATTAGGTGGTGTTATGAAATACTTAAAAAAAAATAAATTTATCATTTTAACTATTGTTATTTTATGTGGATTAATGTTTTATTTTATAGATCAAAAACAAGGGTTTCACGAAGATGAAATATTTTCATATGGCTCAAGTAACTATAAATATGATAATGTTTATCGGTGGTTTGGTTATGCTGAGGCCAATCAAGACATATTATATAAACAAGTTTTAAAAGGAAATATTATCGATCGCATCAATAATTTAATAAGATATAAAAATAATATTGACTCTTTTACCAAAGATGAAGTTTTAGCTAAAGAAATACCAACTTGGCGTTATAAAGATGAAGCATTAGATTATTTAGCTATTCAAAAAGAAGATATTTTTAATTATTTTTCAGTTTATCAAAATCAAGCGCGAGATGTTCATCCTCCATTATTTTATTATTTAGTCCATTTTATTTCGACTTTCTTTTATAATAGTTTTACTAAATATATAATTTTTACTCTCAATTTAATTTTCTTTATCGGTGCATTACTCGTTATTAAAAAAATAATGGAATCTTTAAATCATAAAGAATTAGTTATTCCTACTATGATTTTATACGGCGCTAGTATGGGTTGTATTAGTACCATTATGTTTCAAAGAATGTATATGATGGTTACTTTCTTTAGTATTTTATATTTATATTTTATAATTAAATTTATTAAAAATGATTTTAAAATTAAAGATAAATTTTGGTTTATTTTAACGATTATTTTAGGATTCTTAACGCAATACTATTTTTGTATTTACATTGTTTTAATATTTATTATTTTATCAATTTATTTAATTCTTACTAAAAAATATAAAAAATGGTTTGACTTTTTTAAATTACATATTATATCTGCTTTAATTGGTCTTATTATCTATCCTTTTGCAATTGAAGATATATTCTTCTCTTATCGTGGTATTGGTAATAGTGAAGTAAAAACTAAAACATTTATTCAATGTTTACAATACTATGGTGACCAATTAATCAAATTATTTGGTTTACAAAATATTATTTATCTTATAATTATTGGTTTAATTATAGCGATTATTCATAATGTAAATAAAAAAGAAATAATTAAAAATAAATTAAATATATTTGTTATATTTTTACCAATTGTTTTATTCATAATTATCATTTCTAAAATAGCGCCTTTTTTAGGAGAAGACTACACTTCAAGATATATGATGTTATTATTCCCTGTTGTAAGTATTGCTATTTTGTATATTTTGACTTTCTTGTTTAAAGATAAAAAAACAATATTTGTTATTGCTTTATCATTGAGTTTATTACTAACTATAAATGGTTTATATAATAATAGTCCTGTTTATTTATATAAAGATTATGAAAAAGTTATGACTTTAGCTAAAGAAAATAGTGATAAATACTTTGTATATGTATTTGATAATTATTTTACTCATTTAAGTTCCCTACCAGAATTTAATACTTATAAGGCTTCATTAATTTTAAATAAAAATATTCATGATTTTAATTTATTAAATAATAAAGAATTAAATGAATCTGATGAATTTATTTTATGTATTAAAAATTGGTTAAATAAAGAAGAAATATTAGATTTGGTGTTAGAAAACTCAGGTTATGATAAATATGAAGTATTATTAGAATTAAATAGTGATGTAGAATCAACTTATTATAAAATAACGAAAAATTAAGGAGAAATATATGTTAAGTTATGAAGGATTGTTTTTTGATGAAGAAGCTATCAAAATTATAAAATCATTAGAGAAAAAAAAATTACCAATAATTAATGATGTTATTCACTGTACATTTAAATATCACCCATTAGAAGAAGAAATATTTAATGAATTGGTCGGAAAAGAATTTGAAATAGAATTAATTGGTTATGGATGTGATGGAAAAAATAGCGGTTTTTCATTAAAGTTACCTGACGAATTGTTAAAATATTATATTAATTATGAGGAAAAAAATCCTCGAAAAATTAAAATACCACACATTACTACTTCTTTAGCAGAAAATGCCAAAGCCGAAAATACTAAAAATTTAAAGTTTATTCTCCTAGAAAACCCAACAAAAATTACTGGTAAATTTGGTTATTGGATAAAAAATCAATCTAATGAATATATTATATTTGAACCTTATTATAATAATAAAACAAAATCCAACTAAATTGTTGGATTTTTAATTATCTAAACATATTGCAACCGCAGTCATCGTTTATAATTTGTGTTTCTTCAGAACAAGTATACTTTGGAGTATAACTATGAACATAATGAACACGATTAATTGTATGAGTATTTATAGGACAAATATGTGGTACTTCACAATAAAAATCCTTTTCTACACAATTATTAACCATTGGTTCATAAATAGGTTCAACTGGTTGTGGCATAAAACCTTTATTGCAACAACATCTTTTATTAAACATTTTAATCACCCTTACCTAGTTTATAATATGTTTTAATAAAATAGTTGTATATGTTTTTGTACTAAAAAATAATTGTTTTTTTCAATGATTTTTTTATACTATTCATCTTTATTTGTTTCAAAACTCAATAATTTATTACACATATTTTCATATAAATCCTGTTCGTGTTTAATAGTATCAATTAAATAAATTTTGTCATTTTCATATTCTTTCAAACCTCTCATATAATAAGATTTGTCATCATCTAATATTATAAATGGCATAATATTATTTTTTAAACATTCTTTAAACATTATAATTCTTCCAACGCGACCATTTCCATCTCCAAATGGATGTATTCTTTCAAATTTATAATGAAAATCAATTATATCTTCCAATGTAATGTTATTTTTAGAATTATATTTACTTAATAGTTGTTCTATTTCAGTTTCAACATTTTCAGGAGACGTTGTATCAATAATATCAATAATTCCTATTATATTAGGAACAATTTTAAATCCACCAACATTATATCTAGGATTTTCTTCATCACTAGTATTTCTTTTTAATATTTTATTCATTTCAATAATCATTTCTTTAGTTAAATTATTATCTACATTGTCTAACATATAATCAAATAATTTAAAATGATTTTTAGATTCTATCAAATCATCTAGTTTAATCAATTCATCATTTTTCGAAATAAAAGAGATAGTATCAAATATTGCTTCTGTTTGTTCACTAGTTAATCTACTACCTTCAATCTTATTCGAATTATAAGAAAAATTAACCTGTGAATAATGATATATATTTCCCTTAAATTTTGATTGTTTTTGATTTATCAATTCTTTTTTTATTTTTTTTACATCCATTCTATCCCCTCATATTCTTACTAATCATTTCGATTTCTTCAGTTAAATATTTTATTCTTTCAATTATTCTTTTGGCCTTAATCAATTCAACACCATCTTTAGTCTGGGATAAGTGTTGTTCTAAAGAATCGATTGGTAAATTAGATGTTATAAAAGTAGCTAAATTATTATCCATACGATGTTGTAAAATAGGACATAAAATTTCATCTCTTGACCAAGGTGTCGCTGTTTCAGCCCCTAAATCATCGATTAATAATAAAGGAACATTTTTAATATAATTTAATTTATCTTCATAATCTGTTTCAAAAGATGATTTTAAATCTCTTAAAAATTCTGGCCAAAATATAACTGCACTTTTAATATTTTTTTTAGCTAACTCATTAAAAGTTGCTACTACTAAAAATGTTTTCCCACAACCAAAATTACCAGTTAAATATAATCCTTTAGTAGTTGGATTATTAATAAAATTATTTAACCAAATAATCGTTTCTTTGCGGCTAACTAATCTTTTATCCACTTTATCCCAAGTTGCATCTAAATAACTTTTAGGTAAATTATAAAATTTAACATTTTTAGCATAAGCATATTTTTTATTATTATTTAATTTATATTTACAGGGTTTAAAATGGAATGTTATATTTTTATTAACAACTTTTGGTAAGTAAGCATATCCTTTTAATTGATTTTGACATTCATTTAATCCTTTACAATTTAAACAATTATTATATTCTAAACTACATTCTTCTAAAGTTGACGTATATTTCATTAATATACTATCATCAGATTTTAGTTTAGAAATAAATTCTTTAAATTCTTTATTTTTTAAGGCTTCATTATATGATTTTTTCAAATCATTCATATCACATTTTATATTATCACTTAATCTTATCATCTACCCAACTCACTTTCAAATTGTTTTAATTCTTCATCTGATAATATTTCTTCTTTAACCTCTTGATTAAACCAATCAGGAATTTTTTCTTTTTTAGTTACTTTTACTTTTTTATTATTTTTTTGATCATATTCTTTCAAAGCAAATTCCATTGCATCTTCAACAGTTTCTATTTTACTTCTCTTCCACTGAACTGCTATTTGTTCAACAAATCCTCTTACTAATTTATTATTATTTATCTTTAAAACATAATCGATTAAAACATTAATTACGCCAGGATTTAATTTTTGTTCGATCATTAAATATTCAATTATTTCCATATCTTTAGTAGTTGGCTTAGAATCTTGTTTTAATGTTAAAAATTCATAAGGATTAGTTGTTTCAAATTGATTAATTAATTTATCTTTTCTAGTATTAATTTCTTTAAAAGAAGAAACATCATCTTGAAAAATTATTTTAGGTATTTTACCTTTATGTTCAAATTGATAGAAACTACGACAATTTTGTTTTAAAACTTCCATATCTATTTTTCGATCGACAATACTATTTCTTATTATTTCACTCATTTCATCATTACCTAAATTATAAATAAATGATAACTGATAAATTAATTCCTTATTAGCTTTAGAAATACTTCTTATATTAAGTATTTCCTCTGGTATTAGACTTAATAATTCATTAAAATTAATTGTCGGCTCAAAAGATAGATCTAAATGATTTACTCTTTTAATATTTTTATTTTCTATTTTATCAGTACTAACAAAACTAAAAACATCTTTAAAATTACAAGATATATTTTTATAATCTTTTAAATCAATTTTAGGTAATGTAAATGAATCGATTATTCTTTTATATTCTTTTTTATTAATATTGTTATATAAAGCTGTGTTTAAAATTGGATTATTAATAAATTCAAAAGCTGACAATGGACCATATAATTCATATACATAATTATTGACTTCACCTTTTTTAAAATAAGTTTTAATCAATCCTATCGCTTCTAATTTATCTTTAGCCTCTTTAATATCTTCTAATTTTAACTGCATACTAACAATTAAATCGTTATGCGTATTAATAGTAGAAGTTACTTTATTTTTATCTAAAAAACTCCATAAAGTTAAATATAAACTAACAGCGATACTCCCAATTATTGGTTGATATAAAAGAGTAAGAGTTAGACGATCTTGGTCATCTAAAATTGTTTTATTAATTACATAAAAATTATCTAAAGGTAATAAAGCATTAACCATATCATCAACTCCATTTCTAACCTATATAATAACACATTTTTTTAATAAAAAAAAGAATTATTTCATTCTTTCTTTAAAATCATCATAAAATAATTTGTCTGGTTTTGTTTTTAAAACATCAGCTATTTTAATAGCCATTTTATAAGTTAATGTCCTTTTATCATTTTCTAATTGAGAATAAAATGGTTTACTTATTTCTAATTGTTCAGCCATATATTTAGTCGTATATCCTTTTTTTATTCTTGTTTGTCTTAATTTAAAATTCATAATCCAACTCCTTGTCCTTTAATTATATCACAAAGTGCACTAATAGTGTACTGCAAAATGCTTAAATTTATGAGAAAATATAATTGGAAATTTTTTCCAAGAGGTGATTTTATGTCAAATGATTATGCCAATTTAGTGAAAAATATAAAATATTTTAGATTAAAAGCTAATATGACTCAAGAACAACTAGCAGAGAAATCTGATTTAAGTGTATCTTATATTAAACAAATAGAGTCAGGAAAAGAATTTAAAAACATCACATTTAATACTTTCAGTAAAATTGCTAAAGCATTAAATATTGATGTTAAAGAATTATTTAGTGAAATAGAAGTCCTAAATTAATTCTAATATTTTGTTTTTTAAATCATCATCTAAATTAACGATGATTTTTTTTATCTTTTTATTTTTTTCATATAATTTTAGTACTTCTTCATAATATAATAATTTATCTACGGTTTCTTTTAAATTTTTATGAATCGCATTTCTGCTTATATTATAATTTTCACTCATTTCACTTAAGGACAAATTTTCAAAATAATAATCTTTAAAATATTTTTTTTGTTTATCTGTTAGTAATTCACCATAATAATCATATAAAATACATAGTAATACTTCGTTTTCCATTTATGCAAATAAAGCCGAACAAATAATTACTATACCTAATCCAATATAGATAGGTGTCATATATTTTCTTTTGTATATTTTATAATTATTATACCCAATTACGAACATTAATAAACCAATCAATATTTGACATATAATAAATAGTTCTCTTTCAAATAAACTTGCTATACCAAATGAAACTAAAAAAATTGCTAAAGATATTTGTAATAAAATTGTTATTTGTTCTACTGTATTTATTTCTAATTTATTTTTCATCATTACCTCCAAATAATCCATATATATATTTTTCAATATCAAAAACTCTTAAATCTTCTTCTTTTTCTCCTAAGCCAATAAATTTAACTGGTATTCCGACATTTTCTTTAATTGCAAGTACGATACCACCTTTAGCAGTACCATCTAATTTAGTTAAAATAATACCAGTAATATTAGTTATTTCTTTAAAACTTTTAGCCTGACTAATACCATTTTGTCCCGTTGTCGCATCAATTACTAATAAAGTTTCATGCGGAGCATTTTCTATTAATTTACCAATTACTTTATTTATTTTATCTAATTCATTCATTAAATTAACTTTATTTTGTAATCTACCTGCAGTATCGATTAATACGACATCATAGTTTTCATTTTTTGCTTTTTCTAAACCATCATATATAACACTAGAAGCATCTTTATTATCACTATATACGACATCACAATTAGTTCTCTTACCCCACTCGATTATTTGTTCAACCGCACCGGCTCTAAAAGTATCACCTGCTATTAATAATACCTTTTTACCTTGATTTTTTAATTTATAAGCGATTTTACCAATACTAGTAGTTTTACCTACACCATTAACTCCCACAAATAATATAACTGTTGGACCATTTTCTGCATAATTAATTTTATTAACTATAATATCATTGTTAACATATATAATAAACATCTCATCGATAATAATATCCATTAAATCTTTAGAATCAACAATATTTTCTTTTTTTACTCTTTTCTTTAACTTATCGATAAACTTCATAACAGTATCAACACCGATATCAGCCATGATAAATATTTCTTCTAATTCTTCAAAATATTCTTCATTTATTTTCTTATATTTATTACTTAATAAATTAATTTTATTAACAAATTCTTTACTTGTTTTTTGTAAACCTATAGAATAAGCATCCGCTTCTTTTTTGTTGTTAAATATGTTTTTAAACTTGTCAAATAATCCCATATGTATCACCTTTATAAAATTATAACATAAAAAATAAATATTTTTAAACTTTTTGACAAATATGCCTAAACAATGTATAATTATATAGTCAAATTCTAAAGAAAGGAGGAAAAAATGTTTAAAGAAAGTGCTACTAAAGTTTTCGCATTAGGTGGCTTAGGTGAAGTGGGAAAAAATATGTATTGCGTTATGCACGAAAATGAAATAATCATAATCGATGCTGGAGTTACATTTTCTGATGATGTTATGGGTGTTGATTATATTATCCCCGACTTTACATTTTTAAAGAAAAATGAAAGAAAAATAAAAGCATTATTTATAACTCATGGTCACGAAGACCATATCGGAGCTATTCCATTTTTATTACAAAATGTAAATATACCTTTTATTTATGCCCCTAATCAAGCAATTGGTTTAATTAAGAAAAAATTAGAAGAAAGAAATATTCAATATAAAAATTTATTTGTTTATAATGAAAAATCAAAAATAAAATTTAAACACTTAATGGTTGAATTTTTTATGACAACCCATTCTATTCCTGATAGTCATGGTATATGTATTCATACTCCTAACGGAACTATTGTTGAAACAGGAGATTTCAAATTCGATTTAACTCCAATTGGTCCAATGGCAAACATCCATAAAATGGCAGAAATAGGTAAAAAAGGAGTTACATTATTATTAAGTGAAAGTACAAATGCTTTAAGTGAAGGATTTTCCATAAGTGAATCAAAAGTCGATGAAGCATTATCTGATATATTTAAAAAACATCACGGTCGTATCATCATAGCAACATTCGCTTCAAATATATATAGACTTAAACATATTGTCGATACTTGTAAAAGAAATAATCGTAAAATTGCAATATTCGGACGAAGTATGAACAACAATATCGAAATATCTATTGAAGGTGGATATATTAAAAATAAAGAAATATTTATTACACCTGAAGAAGCAAATAGTATGCCAGATCATAAAGTATGTTTACTATGTACTGGTTCGCAAGGTGAACCACTAGCTGCTTTAAGTAGAATAGCCAATGGAACTCATAAACAAATCAAATTAAAAGGTAATGATACTGTCGTATTTTCTTCTTCGACAATTCCTGGTAATGCTGTAAGTATATCAAGAACAATCAATAAATTATATTTAAAAGGCGTTAAAGTGTACACTAATACATCATTATCCGATGTCCATACTTCAGGACACGCTAACGAAGAAGAACTAAAACTTATGATTAGATTAATTAAACCAAAATATTTAATGCCTATTCACGGCGAATATCGCATGCTAAAAAAGCATTCCGATATTGGTATTATGTGCGATATTCCTAAACAAAATACCTTTATTTTAAGTAATGGCGATGTATTAAATATGAAAAACGGTCATATTAATTTAGGAGAAAAAATAGATGCAGGTAATTTATATGTTGATGGTAATAAGATTGGCGATATGAATAATATCGTTATGAAAGAAAGAAAATCAATGAGTCAAGATGGTATTGTAATTGTTACCTTACCAATTCAAAATAATAAGTTGATTTTTAATCCTAATATTACTACTCGTGGATTTGTATTAGTTAATGATAATATGGAATTATTACACGATTTAGAAAATAAAACCAAAAATGTCGTTCAAAATAAAAACGTCTCTGAATTAAAATCAGTTATTATTTCTGAATTATCTAATTATATATATGAAAAAACAGGAAGAAATCCTGTTATCTTACCTGTAATTATGGAAATTAAAAAAGCAAATTAAATTGCTTTTTTTAAATTTTCTATTCTAAATAGTTACTATTTTATAAATTTATACCATCGATACAATTATCATATATCCATTTTTTTAAATCTGTATTATTACCTGTTTCATAAAATTTAATTAACTTTTCAAAAAAAACTACTTGATTATCTTGTGAAATAGTTATTATATCGCAACCATTATCAATAATAATTTTATTTGCAAATAGCATTGCTACTCTTTTGTTGCCTTCAATAAACATTTGTCTACGCATAATCCACAACATAACTTCGATTGCTAATTCAGTATTATTATATTTATTAAGTATTTCGGTTAATTCTTCTTTTATTTCTTTTTCAATTGGAAATTGTGGTTTCCAAGATGTACCACTAATATTAACAGGTATCATCCTTAATCTACCTAAATTTTGATCTAAAACTAATTTATCACAAGTAAATTTATGAATATGACATATTGTTTTAAAATCATACTCTATATCATTTTGTTAAAATCGAACATAAGGATATAAACAATTTATTAAAGACAAGAACATTAAACCAAGTTAAAAGTCATCGATATTAAATGTCCTTGCTATGATAATTCAAAAGAATATATTTACGATAATAATGGTAAATACTCCAATTTAAATGTAAAATAATATCACTCATTTCTTAATAAAAGAACATCAAAATAAGATTTTGATGTTTAAATTTGTAATATTCTTACTATCTTAACAACTTGAAGTCTTTGTCAAAAGCGATAAGAATATTGGTATAAATTATTATAAATTTACTTATATCCTCTCACTTGATTGATTATTATACATTATTTTTTTTCGAATTTCCATATTTTATTTACTTTCAATCAAACACTTATTATCATTATTCAATTGTTGTTGCAATATTTCTAATTCTTTAATGCTTTTATTATTCTTTAATGCCTCCATTTGATTTCTAGCAGATTCGTTTAATTGAATAAGTCTATCAGATTGCTTTATATTCATTCTAATTAATTCTGCATTAGTATTTTCTAAGTTATTCAATATTATTAAATGAAGTAAATCAGTATAATCTCTCATATTACCATTTTTAGCAAGTTCTGGATTATCTTCACGCCATTCTTTAGCAGTCATACCAAAAAGTGCAACATTTAATACATCTGCTTCATTTGCATATACAAACTTAATTTGTTGTTCTGTTAAAATAGGAACTATATATTTTTTTATTGCATCAGTATGAACTATATAATTTAATTTAGATAATAATCTATTTGCGTGCCATTCAATTTTTTCTTGATATGTTTCATTTCTTTTTAATCTTTCAAATTCTTTAATTAAATATAACTTAAACTCAGGGCTAATCCAACTAGCAAACTCAAAAGCAATATCACTTCTAGAATAAGTTCCACCACCATATTTGCCAGATTTAGAAATAATTCCAATAGCATTTGTTTCTCTAATCCATTTTTGCGGGGACATAGTAAACGTATGCCTTCCTGCTTCATTTTTAAACTGGTCGAATTCGACTACTTTAAAATTTTCATTATTTAATTCTTCCCATACACCTAGAAAAGAAATTGTTTCTTTATTTCTTAACCAATTCTTAACAACATCTGCTGGTGCTTCATCATTTTGAGTTTTTGCTAAATCGGTCAATGATATATATTCATATCCATCAACTCTAACTACATTTATTTTACTGCCTTTAACATCCATTTCTGATTGAATTATATTATTTTTCATAAGTTTTTCCTTTCTAAATTAATCGCGTCTTATCAATTTATTAATTTTCTTATCTAATATAATTTTACTATAATATTATCATTCTAAATTAATGATATCATAATAATTAAAAAATACATATTATTTTTGACAATTAATACAATAATATGTACTTCTTCCATTTATTTTATCTATATTTAATTTACTATTACAAATGGGACAATTAGTTTTAGTATGAACTAACAATTCATTTTGAAATCTTCCATGTACCCCTTCACTTGAGGTATATGTTTTAATAGTTGTTCCACCTAATTTAATTGCTTTATCTAGAACTATTTTAGTATTATTAATAATATTATTTAATTCTAAATCAGTTAATTCACTTGCTTTTTTATAAGGATTAATTTTACTTAAAAATAATATTTCATCATCATAAATGTTACCAATTCCAACTATTATTGATTGGTCTAATAATACTGTTTTAATAGGTAATCTTTTATTTTTATATTTTGATTTTAAATAATTAATATCTAACTTTTCATCCCAAGGCTCATAACCTAATTCATTTAATGGTTTAGTATTATAAATATTATCTTTATCTAATAAATACATTCTTCCAAATTTACGAGTATCGTTATACCTTAGTTCAAAATCTTTAAATCTAAATATTACATGTTGATGTTTCGTTACTTCATCATCAAAATTTTTAATATAATATTTGCCTTCCATTCTTAAATGACTTAACAAATAATAATCATTTAATTCAAATAATAACCATTTCCCTCTTCTTTTAATATCAATAATGGTTTGATTTTTTAATTTGCTAATAAATTCTAAAGAATCCATATTTTCAATCATCTTAGGATAATTAACAATAACATCTAATATTTTTTGATTTAATATTTGTTTTTTTAAAACTTCTTTAAC
>CALVSP010000008.1 GCA_944359065.1 uncultured Bacilli bacterium | reverse complement strand
ATAAGAAGTGATAAAATGATAATAATGTGTTTTAAAACTTTTATTACATAAAGTCTTTTGGACATTTTATCAAGCCTCCTCTCTTAGAAGATTCGGCAGACACTCAACAACTAAATATTCCTAATAATAAGTATACTATAAATTAACTTATAACTCAATATTTTACTCATAATTTATAAAATGTTTTACATTAACATCAATATTTTTAATAACCTCTTTCAAAATAGTAGGTTTTAAATTATAATCTTCTATTTTTTTTATATCAACAAATTGAAACATTTGATTTTTATCTTCTTTTGAAATTATTGTACCATCATATTTAGCATAATAACAAAAATCAATATTTTGTATTTTTTCATTTTTTAAGATATTTTCAAATATATATAATAAATTAAAATTTAATTCTATTCCTAATTCTTCTTTTATTTCTCTAATTATAGCAGTTTTACTATCTTCTAATTTATTTACTCTTCCACCTGGCAATAAATAATAATCAGAATTTTTATATTTAAATAATAATATCTCATTTTTTGAATTAATAATAAGAGCCGAACATCTAACTAAAAATCTATAATCATTTTCTTTAAAATCAATATCCATTTTTCCACCTTCATTTTGAATATTTTTCTTTATTTAATTCATAAACATAAGATTCAACTGGTTCATCAATAAAAGTATATTCATTATAAATTGTTTTGTTTTTATCACGAGTAAAACCTAATTTTTCCATTAATTTCCAAGAAGCAATATTGGGAATTGCAGCACTTGTTTTATATTTTTCTAAATTAACTTCATTAAACATATAATCTATCATTGCTAAAGCAGCTTCAGTTGCATATCCTTGTTTTTGGTATTTTGGATTAATATACCAACCTAATGACATTACATTTTCTTCATCACATTCTTTAGAAGAAAAATGGGAATTTATTTGACCTATACATTCATTATTGTTTTTTAAAAATATACTCCATTCAAATTTATCATTATCTTTTGAATGTTTAATTTTTTCTTCGTAAAAATTTTTTTGAGTATCCCAATTTAATATTTTATCTTTAAATTTTTTATTTATATCAAGATAATATCTATTAACTTCAGGGATCATTAATATTTCCCATAATATTTTTTGTTCTTCCATAGTTGGTATTTTTAATACTAATCTTTCTGTTTCTAATTGTTTTGTTCCTATTAAATTCATAATATTTCTCCTTTATTTTAAACTTTCAAATCCACTTCTTTTAAACATTTTCTCTAATTCATATTTAGTAAATGTTATAACTGTTGGTCTACCGTGAGGGCAATTAAATGGATTGTGACATTTTCTTAAATCATTAATTAATTCTTCCATTTCATTAATGCTTAAATTTGTATTTGCTTTAATACTTGCTTTGCAAGCCAAAGTTGCTGATAAATGATCATTAAATTTGGATAAATCAAAATTCTTTTCTTTATTGATAACTGCTTCAATTATTTTTTTTATCTGTAAATCCTCAAAACCTTTAGTTAACCAAATTGGATGTGATTTAATTATAACTGAATTAATTCCAAATTCTTCAATATCAAATCCCATACTATTTAAAAAATCAAAGTTTTCTTTTAAAATAATATATTCATTATTTGATAATTCTATTGTAAGAGGTAATAAAAGTGGTATTTTATCTTTAGTAGGATTAGATAATCTATCTAAAAATAATTCATAATTTATTCTTTCTTTAGCAGCGTGTTGATCGATTAAATACATTCCTACTTCATTTTGACATACAATATATGTTCCGTGAACTAAACCAACAGGATATAGTAGTGGTAATCTTTCTTCATACTTAGCTTCTTCCTCTTTTATTTCATCAAATTTTAAAGTTATTTCTTCATATTTTGGTTTTTCAGTTTTAGGTAAGACTTCGTTTGAATCTATTAATTCTATTTTAGTTTCTATAGTTTTTTCTAAAACCACTGGTTCATCAAAATCATTAATAGGTTGTTCTATTACGGGAATTAATGTTTGTTTATTTAATTTATTAATAATTGTCTTTTTAACTAAATCTAATAATTCCTCTAATTTACTAAATTTAATATCCATTTTAGTTGGATGAATATTAACGTCGACTAAACTAGGATCTAATTCGATATTGATAACAACGATTGGATATCTATTATCTGGTTTATAAGAATGATAACTATCATTAATTGTTTTATTTAATTCTTGATTTCTAACTACACGACCATTTACTAAAGTAATAATATGGTTTCTTCCTGCTCTATTTACTTCTGGAAGACTTATATATCCATTTATAATATAATCGTTATCTTCATTATTTATTTCTAACATTTTACGAGCAACATCCATACCATATATACTACTTATCGTTTTAAGTAAATTATTAGTACCATCAGTTTTTAAAATGGTATTACCATTATTAATTAGAGTAAATCTAATTTCTGGATGGGATAAGGCTATTTTATTAACATAATCAGTAATGCTAGATAATTCGGTATATAAACTTTTTAAGTGTTTTAATCTAGCAGGTGTATTGTAAAATAGTTCGGTTACTTCAAATATCGTACCTTTTCTTGCTTCGGTATTTTCTACTTTAACTATTTTACCACCTTTAATATTAACTAAAGTGCCTACATCACCTTGACTAGTCTTAAGTATTACATTACTAACAGAAGCAATACTGGCTAAAGCCTCACCTCTAAAACCTAGTGTATTGATGTTATATAAATCGGATTCATCTTTTATTTTACTTGTCGCGTGTCTATTAAATGATAAAATAGCATCCTCTTTATCCATACCTATTCCATTATCAGTTACCTTAATTAAACTAGTTCCTGCTTCTTTTAATTCTATTTTTATTTCACTACTTTTAGCGTCGATACTATTTTCTACTAATTCCTTTACAACTGAAGCACATCTTTCGACAACTTCACCAGCAGCAATTTTATTTGCTAAAATCTCATCCATTATTTTTATTTTGCTCATACAACTTCACCTATATAATTATATCAAAAAAATAAATGAATTAACATTTATTTTTGATGTCCTTTTATAACTTCTTTTTCTTTTAACATATTATTAAAAAATTTATTTAATAATTCTAAATCACCATTCATTGCACTCATGATTGAACCATTCATCAAATTATCTTTATCTTCTTCAGTTACACTAGAAAAATCTAGTTCATAATCAAAATTTAAATATTTATTTATGAATAAAACAACTTGTCTTAAATATTCACGCATAATTCTACCATTTCCTTCTCTAAATGGATGAACTACGTTTAATTCAGAATAATAATACGATAAAAATGTTATTAAATCTTCTTTTGTTTTAATTTTTTTTACATCATCGAATATTTTTTCAAATAACATACTTAAATATCTATAAATATATTCTGGTCGACAAAAAGGCGTATTTCCCTTTGTCATATTTTCACTTCTTATCTTCCCAGCAAAAGGATATATATGTTCGAAAACCTGTTTATGTAAAATTAAAAAATATTCGACACTAAATAAAACATTAGGACTCGGTAATGGTTTGGTTTGCAAATTAACTAACATCAAAGCAGTAATATTTCTTTCTATTTTATCTAACGTTTGTTGATCTTGAACATCATATTTATTAATCAATACATCACTATCATTATAACAATATTTTGATTGATAACTTAATGCTTCTTTTATTCTACTTGCTTCGGCCATTTTCTTGCTCCATTTTTTTTGTTTCTTCCACTAGATTATATAATAGAGAATCTACGGCATCAGTACCAATTCTATCTTTATATTTTTGATAAACTCTAGAAACAATATCCTTTTCATGTTTAGGAATACTATGTCCTTCTATTTCAACATTTCCTATAGCCTTATCTAACTCTTTACCTAATTCTTTTTCTTGCACAACTATCACCTACTTAAATTATACCATAAAAAAAGTAAGTTTTCTTACTTTTTTACATATTTCGCAATTTATATCCTTTATTTTCAACATCTTTAATAATTTTTTCAAATAAAACAGTTACTTCATCATCGGTTAATGTTTTAGTACTATCACTAAATTCTAAAGTATAAGCAATTGATTTTTCATCTTCTTTAATATGTTCTCCTTGATAAACATCAAAAATATCGATATTAGTTAATAATCTACCACCAGATTTTTTAATTAAATTTAAAACTTCGATTGCTTCAGTATCTTTAGGCATAATAAAGGCCATATCTTTAATAATACTTGGATATTTTGATACTTCTTTATATTTAATTGGTTTAATATTAGTAATTAAACTATCCATACTTAATTCGCAAATATAAATTTCATCTTTAACATCATTAGGATGAATTCTTCCAATTATCCCTATTTCTTTTCTATCTAATAAAATTCTAGCAGACATACCAGGATGCATATTAGGTATATCATCAACTTTAAAAGTATATCTATTTTTAAGTCCTAAATAATTTAATAAATTTTCTAATATTCCTTTAATTAAATAGAAATCAACTTTTATTTTATTATTATTCCAATTATTACTTATATAATTACCTTTCATTAAAATACATATTTTACTATCTTCATTATAATTTAAATCATATGTTTTAGCTATTTCATAAATTAAAACATCGTTTACTTTTCTTGTTTTATTATAATTATAGACATTTAATAATGATGGTATTAAAGTAGTTCTTATAACTTCTTTATCATTACTCAAAGGATTAGGTAAAATAATATTCTCTTTATTTTCATAATTAAATTTTAACATATCTTTAGAAACTAAAGTATAAGTTTTTACCTCATTTAATCCTAATGATCTTAATCTTTTAGAAATTAACTTACGATATTTAACATTACCAACATATTCACCTTTTTTAATTTCTACTTTAGGTAAAGTAGATACTAAATTATGATAGCCATACAATCTTCCTATTTCTTCAGCGATATCGTTAACATTAGGATCGATATCTAATCTTCTATTAGGTATCGTTACAATAAATTTACCATTATCTAATTTATATTCAAAATCTAGTCTTTCTAGTTCTTTTTTCATATCTTCTTCACTTATTGTAATACCTAACATTTTATCGACTTCACAAGGTTTAAATGTAACTATTTTTTTAGTTTTATCGACTTCATCGTGAATAACTATATCACTTAAAACTTCCGCATCAGCATATTTTTCTAATAAATGACACGCTCTTAATAAGGCTTTTTTAGTATATTCATAACTTAAACCTTTGCCATATCTAATTGATGCTTCACTTTTTAAATTTAATCTACTTGCAGTATTTCTAATACTTACTGCATCAAATATAGCTGATTCAATTAAAATAGTTTTTGTATTTTCATCTACTTCAGTATTTTCGCCACCCATAACACCAGCAATTCCAACTGGTTTAACGCCATCGGTAATAACGATATCATTAGTTAATTCTCTTTCTTTACCATCTAAAGTAATTATTTTTTCATTATTAGCTTCTCTTACTAAAATATTATTACCTAACTTATCTTTATCAAAGAAATGCATTGGTTGGCCATATTCTAGCATAACATAATTAGAAATATCGACCACATTATTAATTGGACGCATGCCAGCAGCTAGTAATCTTTTTTTAATAAATTCTGGTGATTCTTTTATTTTAATATTAGTAACCATTTTAGCTAAATAATAAGGACATTTACTAGTTGCAACTTTTAAAGTGAATTTATCTTTTATAGAATCTTTTATTTCTTTAAATGAATCATCTGGAAGTGTTACTTTTCTATTTAAAATAGCAGCAATTTCATAAGCAAAACCAATATGATAATAACAATCATTATTTCTATGTTTATGAATATCTAATTCGTATAAAGTATCATCTAGACCTAAATATTTAATAGGATCATCGCCTACTTTAGCATCACTATCTAATTCATAAATTCCTTTGTTATAATTTTCTTCATTTTTTTCTTCTAATCCTAGTTCAAATAAAGCACAAATCATCCCATTTGATTCTTGATTTCTAATTTTACTTGCTTTAATAACAAAATCTCCTGGTAAAATTGCTCCTGGTAAAGCAACGATTACTTTTATACCTTTTCTTACATTCAATGCACCACATACTATTTGTGTAGTTTTTACTCCTATATCAACTTGACAAACGTGTAAATGATCGCTATCAGGATGATCGATACAATCAACTACTTCGCCAATTACTAAATTATTGATATGATTAGTAATAACTTTTTCAACATTGATACCAGCTTTTGTTATTTTAACGGCTAATTCTTTTAAATCTTGATCAGATATATCGATATAATCTTTAACCCATTCTAAGCTTATCATTTACTCAGCATCCTTTCTATCAAAATTATTTAATTCTCTTAAATCGGTATTATAAAATACTCTTAAATCGTTGATTCCATATTTTAACATTGCTAATCTTTCAGCTCCAAAACCGAAAGCAAAGCCAGACCAAATTTTAGGATTATATCCGCCCATTTTTAAAACATTAGGATGGACTATACCAGCACCTGCTACTGTTATCCAACCAGTATTTTTACATATATTGCAACCTTTACCTTTACAATTAAAGCAACTAATATCAACTTCTACTGAAGGTTCTGTAAACTGATAATAACTTGGTCTAAATCTTGTAACTATATCTTGACCAAACAATTTTTTGACTATAACATCAACAGTTCCTTTTAAATCAGATAAACTAATATCTTTATCAACTAATAAACCTTCTATTTGCATAAATTGATGGGAGTGAGTTGCATCATCATCATCTCTTCTGTATGTTTTACCAGGGCAAATCATTCTAATTGGTTTTTCTCCTTTATTTGCTAACATAGTTCTTACTTGCACAGGCGAAGTTTGGCTTCGAAGTAAAATCTCTTCACCTTCAATATAAAATGTATCTTGAGCATCTCTTGCCGGATGTCCTTTAGGAATATTTAACATTTCAAAATTAAATTTATCCTCTTCTACTTCCGGCCCATCTACTACATCGTATCCCATTGACATAAGTATTTCTTCTACTTCTTCAATTAATTTTTCTAATATATTAGGAGCACCACTTATTACTTTAGTACTTGGTAAACTAATATCGATTTTCTCATTTTTTAATTTATCATTTAATATTTTTAATTCTATTTCTCTATTTTTATCATCAAATATTTTAGTTACCTCTTGTTTTAAACTATTAATAATAGGCCCTTTTACTTTCTTTTCTTCGATAGACATTTTACCTAAATCAGCTAATAATTCACTAATAACCCCTTTTTTACCTAAATATTTTACCCTTATATCGTATAATTCTTTAGTATCATTTACATCCTTTATTATTTCTAAAATATCATCTTTTATATTTTCCATTTTAATCATCCTTTCAATTAAAAAACAATTCATCCCAAAGGACGAATTGCTCGTGGTACCACCTTAATTTATACTCATTAGACTATAACGCGTCACCAAATAAACTCCAAAGGTGAATTCTTAAAAGATTATCAAATGTTTCCACCAACCACATTTTCTCTATTAATAATTACTTTTAATACTACTTCTTTTTCATTGTTTATCTTGTTCTTGTTTCGGCACTAAATCCTTGTGTCATCTCTAAATATTTTAAACCAGCAATCAATTCATCTAAACCAGGACTTGGATTATTAAAAGATGATGCTGGAGGTAAATCCTTAATGTAACTAGTTACTTCTTCTAATTTACCATATTGTTGCGCTAAAGAAATTGCTTTAGCACATACATCAGTTAACATTCCACCGCGACCTAAATTATAATTAGCGGCATTATTAAATTCTTGCATAATAGACTCCTTTAATTTCCAAATATTAAACTAGCATCATTAGTAAAATATGCATTAAACATTTTGTCTTCGCCAATTATCTTTTCTAATAAATTGCTTGCCACAATTTCATCTTCATACTCTGATTCGGTATCGTTTCCTACTAGGAAGTTAGCTAATCTTTCAGTATATCCGATATTTAATGCTTCATAAGCATTATCCTTATTAAAACCAGTATAATTATCTTTAGCAGTAATAATATTTAATAATTCGCGCATTAAGATATGCTTACAATCATTATTTTCAATTTTTACCACATTAACTAATAGTTCATTAGTAACCGGATTATAATAAGAAGATTTTTTTATTAAAAACTTGCTACCTCTAATTATATTCAAAGTTTTTAATCTTTCATTTAAATTTTCTAACTTTACATTAGGAAATTTACTATTAAATAAATATGTCAATTCCATTAAACAGTCTTTGATGTCTATAGTTAAATTAGGATTGGAATTTAATGAATTTTTAATTTCATTTAAGTCCATCTTTAAATCACCTATTTGTTATTTTAACACAAATTTCACATAATTACAATTTTTTTTTACAATTTTAATGAAATTATTTTTGGAATAGATCTATCTCTTTTTACTTTACGATAAGAATTAATAACCATTTCAATTATTTTATCCTTATTTTCAAAATTATTTTCATCTACTCTATCATGAAATATACTATTTAATTCCATAATTGTTTCATCATCAAGTAAAATAAATATTGCTCTTAAAAAAATTTGTTTTAATACTAATTCTTCTTTTATTTTTTCATTTTCTAGAGCTTCATCATCATACTTTAACATTTCATTAATAATAAAATTATAAAACCCCAAACAATATATTTTTGAAATTTCATTTATAATTTCCATTGGCAATTTATTTATTTGACCAAACACTTTAAAACTAATATAAGGATTTTTTGCAACATCAAATTTATTTTTAATCATCTCTTCTTCTATTTCACTATATATATAGCCTAAAGAATATTTTATTTTATCAATATTTATATTAGTAGCGATACTTAAAAAACAACGAAGTATATCTAAAAGTATAAATTTTTTCATTTCAAAACTATTATTAATAGATTTAAAAATTTCTAAATCTTCTGTTCTAATTCTTTTACCAAAACCATCAATATAATTTTTCGATAATTTCGTTATTATTCTTATTACAACAAAAGAATCATCAAATTCAAGTATTTGTTTGAAAAAATTTGAATTTTCTAATTTATCTTCATAATTTTCTTTAAAAAAATTTAAAATATTAGAAATTTTACTAAAATTTCGTTTTAAAGTTGAATAAAGTTCATCTTCTCTTTTACAATACTTTTTTAACTTTAAAACAACTTCATCATATTCTTTACTTTGCTGTTGTTTCTTTATTTCTAATTGATATAAATTATCATATGAATTTTTAATTTTTATCGTTATATTTAATAATTCATTAACTAATTCATATTCATCTTTACTTAAATTAGCATATTTCATAATATCGCTTCCTTTGTGATTAAATATAATACCATAATTTTACAAATTTTTTAAATTTTTTTTGACATTTTTCATACTTGCTTTAGTTATTATTTTGTTTCCATATTTTTCTTTCAAATTATCAATAACACTATCAACCTTAGAATCAACTATATTTTCTTCTTCAAATAAAGATGCTTGGTAATTAACATTATCAACTAATTTATCTAACCTAACACCTATTAATCTAATCCTATCTTCATTCCACATTTCATCTAATATTTCTTTAGCAAATTTATATATTTCACTAGTAATATTAGTAGAATTATTCAATTTTCTTTGATGAGATTTTCTTTTAAAATAATTGTCTTTTAATATAACACATATAACAGTTGCATATTTATTTTGTTTTCTTAACCTTATACTAACTGATTCGCATAAATTTAATAAATAAGGATAAAGTTCTTCTTTTTTTATAATATCTTTACCTAATGTAATTTCATTACTAATTCCTTTAGGTATATATGTTTCACTATCAACAACGCTATTATCTATTCCTTTTGCTTGATTAATTAAAAAATTAGCTTGATTTTTAAAATAAATATATAATTTTTCATAAGGATAATTAGCTAAATCACCGATTGTTTTAATACCTAAATTAATCAATTTTTCACTTGTTTTTTTTCCTATCATAAATAAATCATTAATTGGTAATGGATACATTTTATCTCTTATTTCATAATCGTATAAAGTATGTATTTTATTAGGCTTACTAAAATCACTAGCCATTTTAGCGCATAATTTATTATTAGCGATTCCAATATTTACTGTAAACCCTAATGTTTCATATATTTCTTTTTGCAAATTCTTAGCAAATATGTATTCGTCTCCATACATATTTTTTACTTTTCCATAATCTAAATAACATTCATCAATACTAGCAATTTCTATATCTGGTGTATATTGATTTAGTAATTCAAATAATTTATTACTCATTTCACTATAAAATTTATAATTAGGGGGGAAAACTTTTAATATATTACATTTTTTCTTTGCTTCATATAAATTCATTGAAGTATAAATTCCTAATTTTTTACAAGGAGTTGATTTAGCTAAAACAATCCCTCTCCTTGCTTTTGGATCACCACCAATGACTGCATATGAATTTCTAATATCATAATTATACCCATTGTTTAATAATTCTATTGCCGTCCAAGATAAAAAAGCATTATTTACATCAATATGAAATATAATTTTTTCCATAAAACCACCTTATTAAAAGTTTAACATTTATTAATTATAATGTAAATAAATACGAATAAATTTTCGCTATTTTTTGATAGTTTTTCGCTTATTCATAATTTATTGGTTTACATATAATAATGATGAAAGGAGAATCAATGTGGATAATAATTTTGTTGAAAATAATATTGAGTGTAATAATGATTGTCTTTGCCAAGTAATAAAATGTTTAATTGATATTTGTGAAACAGGGCCTACTGGTCCTACCGGACCTACTGGACCATGCGGTTGTACAGGATGTACTGGGCCTCAAGGAGCAACTGGGCCTCAAGGAAGAACTGGTGATACTGGCGCTACTGGAATTCAAGGTCCAACTGGACCTACTGGGCCAAAAGGAGCAACTGGATCTACCGGACCAAAGGGCGATATTGGACCAACAGGGCCTACCGGACCAAAAGGAGCAACTGGACCAACAGGGCCTACCGGACCAAAAGGAGCAACTGGACCAACAGGGCCTACCGGATCATCATTTCAAAGTTATGCTATGGTACACGATTTATCCAATTCTACTGTACCCGTACAAAATCCAATATTATTCCAAAATACTAATTTAGCAAGCAAAATTTCTTATAGTCCTATAACTGGTGATTTTTCTATTCCTGAAAAAGGAATATATATAATTCATTGGTGGGTAAATGTTAGAAATAAAGGAAAAAATTGTGAAGATAAAGCTTTGAGCATTGAATTTAGAAAATTTTGGCCGAATGTTGAATTAATAGCACATTCTTCGACTCATAACAAAGTTTCATGCTGTCAAACTGGTACAATCAATGGTAATGCCATTTTTGAAGCAACAGCAGGTGGAAGTTATAGATTTGTAAATGCTTCACAAGTTGACTTTGAATTAGTACCAAATGATTTATATTCAGGATGTGTTTCAATTACAAGAATAAATTAAAAAAAAATATGGTTTCCCATATTTTTTTATTCTATTTCTAAAGGAGAATTATCAAAATCTTTATCAACTAGCATTTCATGCATATATTCTTCTTCATTATTTAAAAATACTTCTTCAATTCTATCAACACGACATTTTTCAGATTTAATAATAGCTAAAATTTTATCTGTAGCTTCTAAAATATCATCGTTTATCACAACATAATTATACTTTGTTACTTCATTCATTTCTTGATAAGCTATTTTAAAGCGTTCTAGTATTGTTTCTTTAGTATCTGTTCCTCTTCCAATTAATCTTTTTTTAAGTTCTTTTAAAGAAGGCGGCATTATAAAAATAAACAAAGCCTCTGGAATTAATTTTTTTACTTGCATTGCCCCTTGTATTTCGATTTCTAATATTACATCTTGTCCATTATCTAAATGTTCTTGAATATATTTTTTAGGAGTTCCATAATAATTACCGGCATATGATGCATATTCTAAAAAATAGTTTTCTTTAATTTTATTTTCAAATTCTTCTTTATCATAAAAATAATAAGTTACACCTTCAATATCATTAGTTCGTTTAGGACGACTTGTAGCTGAAATGGATAACCATAAATTATTATCTTTACCTAATAACTCATTAATAATTGTTCCTTTACCAGCACCTGATGGAGCAGAAATAACAATTAATAAACCTTGTTTTTTTGTTTTTATCATAATATCTCCTCTTTTTATTAATATTTTAACATAAAAAAAGAAAAATAGATTATTTTTTTAATGACATAATTTTACTTTTTTCTTTAATTTGAGATTTCTTTATTTTTTCACTTTGCCATGAGTCGTCAAACGGTCTTACATAAAATAATGTATTTTCATAATATTTTATTAAATTACAATATTCATCAACTATTAATTTACTAGGCCAATTTTTACTATATCCTAATTTGTCATCACTTAAAAAAGTATCATGGTTTTCAATATATTTAACCATTTGGTTTTTATTAGTACAATCATAGTTACCTAATAAATGCATGTACATAGAATATTCATCACGAATTTTTATATCTTCTTCAAATATAACTTCACCATATAAAAATAATCCATATTTTTTTAAACGATAAATTATATTTGGCCAAAAGCGATATCCTTCACTTGGTAATCCAATTGATTTTGCAGCATCAAATCTAAATCCCATTATCCCACAATCTACTAATTCATTTAAAAAAACTACTATCATATCTTCAACATCTTTATGATATACATTTAATCCAGGCAAATCAATACAATTATGAATAACATCTTGCCTATTTTTCCAATCCTTAACTTTTACTTTGTTTTTCCAATATTCTTTCTTTTGTAATCTAGGATCAACCTTAGGATGAGGTTTAAAATTATCATCGATTGCTGCTCCCATATGATTTATAACAACATCAGCAAATATTTTTATATCATATTTTGAAGCTTCAGCACATAATTTTACCAAATCCTCTTTTGTCCCAAAATAATTACCAATACTAAAACCTATGGGTTGATACGACATCCACCATTCTTTCAATCCATCTTCTTTTAAAGGTTGAATAGGGTTTATTTGAATTGCATCAAATCCCTGTTCTTTTACTTTTTCTAAAATAGGAATTATATCATTTAATTTCCAATTGTAACAATGTAAAATTCTCATACAACATACCTCTTTACTATATTATAACAATTATTAAAAAATAATTTACTGTTTAATTGTGTATTTTTTTATTATTTTAAATATATCCTCATAAGATATACCATTTGTTATAATAGCACCATTAATATCCGAATCATATCTTTGTTCATTACCATATAAATCTGTTACTTTACCACCAGCTTCAGTAACGATAAGATAGGATGCTGCAATATCACAATTTCCGTGATTTGTTCCAGGAAATATGTCACAAGAAAAATATCCACTTGCTATTGCCATACTACTTCTAGCAACACTTCCAATCGACGAAATTTTTGAATATTTTTTTAATTCATTTATTAATGCTACTTCATCGATAATGTTATTTTCAAATATTTCTATATTCGTTCTATAACCTAACTCACCCAATTTTTTATCATTAACACTTATTTTAATATCATTACAATAAGCACCATGTCCTTTTATTGCATAATACATTTTATCTTCGGTAACATCATAAATAACACCAACAATAGGATTACCATTATGCACTAAAGCTAAAGAAAAAACAAACACTGGTATATGATCAACATACATTCCCGTTCCATCTAATGGATCACAAACCCATACATACTCACTATTATTATTATAACTTTCTTCTTCCCCATTTACAGAATGATTTTTATATTTTTGTTTTACCTGTTCAATTAAATAACTATTGATTTTTTTATCAACGATAGTAACAACCGTTTTATCTTCTTTATAAGAAATTGTAAAATTATTATAGTAATGTTTCATTACCTCACCTGCATATAATGCGATATTCTTAGCAAAATCTAAATACTCTTTCATAAATCTATCTCCTAATTTAATTATAACACATAATCAGTTATTTTCTACTAATAGTTATTTTCTACTAATATTTAATACAATACCAATACTACACAAAGTTATTAATAAACTAGATCCACCATAAGATAAAAAAGGTAGTGTAACACCCCTTACAAGTTTTTTGGTAAACTAAAAAGATGGTTGCAAGTTTTTTGGTAAACAAAAGTTTTAAAAAAAATCACCTTAAATATGATGTTAATTCTGGAAACTTAAAGTACAATTTAATATTATTATCATTATCAATTTCTACTTTTTCTACTAAATTAACTATCAATTCTCTACTTGGTTTTTTAGTTTTAAGAAATGATCTTACTGCAGTTTTACAACTTTCAAAATCAAATCTCTTAATTGTTGACTCAACTTTTTCTTTTTGTTCTAACAACTCTTTTTTCTTGGCAGAAGATATTTCTAATTTTTCATTATAATTATTTAACAAACTATCAAAAGTTTTTTCTGGTATTTTATTACCTACTTTATCAATATAAATTTGCTCGATCAAAGTATCATATTTACTTATTTCTTTAGTTAAAATATCAATTTGTTTTTGAATTTTTGTTATCTCTGATTCTAATAATTTATTAGCATCATAAGTAAGTTTTTTATTATTATATTCTTTCAAATAAGAATCACATATTTCATTAATTATTTTAATTAAATCTTCCTCTAATAAATTATAATTTACACGATGGATTTTACAAACACCATATTTTCCTTTTTTACTATACTCATTACATTGAGTATAATGTGAATTACTTTTTTTACATTTTTTCTTCAAAATACTTATATTATGACCACATTCTTTACATTTTAATAAACCCGTAAACAAATATTTTTCTTTTTGTTCTCTTTGCTTTCGCAAACTTTTTGAAGAAATTAATTTACCAACAAGTTCAAATGTTTCCTTATCAATAATGGGTTCATGCGTTCCTTCTACAATTATATATTCTTCTTTTTTTGTAGCCCTTATTCTTTTTGAATTATATCTTACCTTATTATAAGTATTTTGTACCATATTTCCTATATACATTTCACTTGTTAATATATCTCTAACTGTTTGCGGACGCCATATTCCAAATCCATCATTATCCGTAATTAAAGCTCCTCTAGATTCTTTCTTATAGACTATTGGAATTGGTATTTTTTCTTCAGTTAGTACTGATGCTATTTTATAACAGCTATTTCCTTGAGATGCCATTTCAAACATTCTTTTAACCACAAGTGATGCAACAGGATCAATTATTAATTTATGATGGTCAACAGGATCTTTTAAATATCCATATTTAGGATAAGTTCCTATATACTCTCCATTTTTTTGTTTTGCAGTAAGAGAAGATTTAACCTTTTTTGATACATCTCTTAATGTAAAATCATTAAATGTTAAACGCATAGACAACATATTATCTCCCTCTAGAGAATCATACCCATCATTAATTGCAATATACCTAATATTGTTATCAATAAAATATTCTTCTATATATCTACCTGTTTGATATAGTTCACGACCTAAACGAGATAAATCTTTTGTTATTACACAATTTATGACACCATCTTCTATGTCTTTTATCATTTCTTTAAATCCAGGTCTATCAAAGTTTCCTCCTGAAAAACCATCATCGATATATTCTTTTATAACTTCCAAACCTTGAAATTTAGCAAAAGATTCTATAATCATTCTTTGACTAGCAATTGATGAACTTTCATCTTTTTTTAATTCATCTTCTTTTGATAATCTTAAATATCTTCCACACTTATATTTTCTCATAACTCTTCTATCCTCCTTCGTTTAGTTATGAGAGTTCTGTGCTATATAAATTATACCATCCTTTTAATATTTCTTTTGCCAAAATCTCATAACTTTCTAGCTTATTTTATAAATTTCAATTTTTTATATTTAATAAAAATAATTCTTCAATTATTTCAATTAAATTTTTACCTTCTTCATTAAAATTATATTCAATATTAAAATGCAAATCATCTTTAAGTTTGTTTACCATATTATTTTCCCCTCGATAAAACTTATTTTATAATAAAAAAAATATGCAAAAAAAGAATCTAAAAATTTAGACTCTTTTTATTCTAACTTACCAAATTAGTTCAATATTCTTTTGGTATACTATTTATAGTTTAATCAAAAATATTTTTTTGAAGTTTTTTTTCTTTAACTTTACCTTCTCTGATATCATTACTATAATTTTGTAACACATTTATTGTAGTTGGTGGAACTAATTGATAAATTGTATCCCAATCATTATTTTCTAGAGCATTTCTTACAACTTTTGCACTAATGGCTTGACCATTTTGATCAGTAAATCTAGGTATCTCAATAACTTCAATACCATATAAAGGTAAATTTTTTTTTAATTCTCTATTATATGATGCAGTAATAATATCATTTTTTTCTTCTCCAATAAATCTCTTTTTAACATTTAATATAGGGGCTATATAATCAGTAAATATTTCTCTATCTAGTGATACATCTATAGTAACATCAGTTTTTTCTTCTCTATTAAAGTACTCTGGAAAAATCATTGATGAACCAAATATTTTTCCACTTGGAATAACTATAACATTAGAAAAATCTTTGCAACCATTCTGTACCATTTTAAATCTATCATTAAACTTAAATACAGATTTATCATCTTGAACTACTATAACAAATAATTTTTCTACTTGTTCAGAAGCATATTTTATTAAATTATAATGTCCATAAGTAAATGGATTACAATTCATTAATATTGCACCATTTGGACCATCTGGTATATCTAAGCTTTTTAACATAGACAAATATTCATCAATAAATTTATTATTTGAAAATACATTTCTTTTTTGATTTCTTTTTATAAGGATTGCACTTTCTTTATTTTGAGGATTAATCGCTAATAAGTTCTTTTTAATCTTATCATATATATAATCAGCAATATATCCATTTGCAACATGATTACAATGCGCTGGTTTATCAAAAAAATAATTGTGTAAAGTACTATTATTAAAAATAGGCAATAAAGTTTCTACATCAGTAAAACCTAATTTAGCAAGTTTTTGTTTTTCTTCTGTTGAAATAATAAAAATCATTTTATCACCATTTTTTATATTTACATTGTCAGCAATCCTTATTTGTTCAGGTAATTCCATGGCTCTTAAGCCGTAATTATTAACTGAATAATCCATATTATCAATATTAACTTTTCTCTGTAAATAACTTGCTATAGTATGTTTATCATCTACTAAAGCACCATATACCATACAAGGACCAAATATATTAATATCAAATGCATAATCATAAATTTTATCTGTAGTATATCTAATTCCATTAATACTTTTACAAAAATCATTATTAGAATCTGCCAATCTACAAATACCATTTTTTAATATAGTTCCGGGAGATAAATTCTTCTTGTCTATATAATCTTCAGTAAATAAATCACCCATAACTATTTCTACTAAATTTCTTATTTCAGGATCATTCATACAATTACTAAGGTAATATATATAATTAACTTTGGCTTTCATTCTCAACTGTTCTGTGAATGTCAATTCTGTGAACTGGTCATTATCTGGAAATTCAAACACATAAGTTTCAAAAGATTTATCTTTTAAAAAACTATTAACAAAATAATATATTTCTGATTCATTACATAATTCATTTATATTTAATATACTAGAAGATAATTCTTTATCAAGTCTACAATGTCTATTTATCTCTTGTTTTAAATCCATTGAAAATAAATCTGTATCTATTAATAATGAATTTTCTTCTAAAAGAGAACTTAAATAATTATCATAATCAATAGGAATAATAGAAGTAGAGAATTCATTACCATAAACATTTATGTAATTAAATAATTCTTGTGATAATCCACCCCTAACAAAAACTTTTTTCGGTTTTCTGCTTCTTAAATAATTAATAATTTTATCATTATTAGCATATAAACATTTCCACCTAGTTAAATCAATTGATGTATTCTTCCAATCACTATTATCTTTATCATTTTTTTCTTTTGTATATATAGTCAATTCATCAAATGTAATTTTTAAATCACTGCCATTACGAATATTATTTAAAAAAGAATCGTAAGTTATGAATTGCTCATTATCTAAAGCTACAATTGATTCTTGATTTTGTAAAAATATATTAATTAATTTATGTTTTAAATTAACATCAGATTCACTTATATGAATTACTTTACTCATTAACATTTCCCCCCTCAATTTTAAATATTATTCATTAATATCTTTCAATAAAAAATTAACAATTTCATTATCATAATTATATAGTTCATGTTTTCCATCTTCAATAGTTGTTAATTTCAAATTATTCTTCTTACAAAAATCACTAATATCTTTATAAAGAACAGTTTTATCAGATGTCCCATGAATTATTGAAATATTTTGAAAATCATAATTTTTAACAACATTATCGCCATTTTTAAACTGAAGATAAGCATCTTTATATATTTTAATATTATTATACAAAGGCATAAATTCATTAGTATTAAAATAATCAATTGATATTCCCGATTTATTTTCCATAATCTCACAAAAATTAATAGCTGGGCACATTAACATTGTTTTTTCTATATTTTCACTATTCTTTATTAATTTATTTAAAATTACAAAACCACCAAAACTACATCCAAACAAATATATAGGTACATCATACTTTGTTTTTACATATGTAATCATTTCTTCCAGGTATTTTATACATAAATTCAAAGTAAAAAGTGAAAAATCTGTTTTATCTTCTCCATGACCAGGAAAATCAAAAGAAATAATACCAATTTTATTTTTTAATAAATTATCATAAAATCTAGTTGCCCACGTTTTGTTACTACCTAACCCATGACAATAAATTATTATTTTACTCATATTATCTTCAGGTATAGCAGAAAAAGTATTAATTTTATTGTTGATTAAATAATTAAATTTTACTCTTAAATCGTTTTTTGCTTTTTCAATATCTTTTTCATCCATAATTACTCCTCTTTTCTATAATTAATTATATCATAATTTTTTAATATATTTTTCAAATGTTTCTTTATTAGGATAATCAGTATTATTTAATTCATAATGCAATTTTTTATAGTCATAATCAACTTTGTTTTCTGTAAGAATAATTCTATTATTAACATTTTCTAAAACATAATATATTGCTTGTTTATCAATTGCTACACCAGTTCCATTGAGTGAATAAAAAATTATATTATTTTTTATATGTTTTCTAAAAAAATGATAATGTCCATAAATTATACAATTATATTCATCTATTCTTTTTCCACCAAATAATGGATCATTCTTTGATGATATTAAAAGCGGTATTTGATAATTAGAAAACCTCATATCTTTTTGAGTGTTGGTTTCAAAAAAAGAACTAACATCTTCACCATTATATTTCCATACACCAGAATAATCATATCGTACATCAATAGGAAAATGGCACAACGCAATCTTTTGATTTTCAATTTCAATATCTATTGAATGCGGCATTCTCTGTAACGCACAAATTTGATCACTTGTTAATTTTTCTTTTGTCCATATAGCATTATAATAACGTGCAATATTATATTTTTTTAAATAATCAAAACTATCAGCACCAAATATTACATATTCTTCAGCATTTCCTAGAATATTTATAATATTATTTTCTATAATTAACTTTAAACATTCACTAGGACGATTACCAAGTCCGATAATATCACCTAAAGAATAAATTATTTTTATATTATGTTTCTTTATATCCATAAGAACTGCTTTTAAAGCTTCTAAATTAGCATGAACATCTGATATCAATGCTATTTTTTCTTGCATAACATACACCTCTTTTACGTTGATATTTTATTTAAATTATGTTAATATATATCATCAAGGAAGCGATATATATGATTATTGTTGAAGGTTTAGATGGTTGTGGAAAAACAACTTTAATAACTAATTTGACTAAACAAGGAAAACAATTAGTAATTCCAAACAATGATTTTAAAAATTTTTATTATAAATATGTAGACACTTTTGATAAATCATCAATTAATTCAGTAATGGATCGTTCTTTTATAAGTGTAATGGTTTATGGAAAAATATTAAGTAATAAAACAAAAATTTCTGAACAAAATTATTTAAAATTACTTAAATTGTATACTAGAAATAATTCTAGTATTATATATTTATATGCACCACAAGAATTACTATTGGAAAGACGGAAGGATGATTTAAATGATAGAGTAGTATTGTTACATTTATATAAATCATTATTAGAAGAATTTGATTATAGACTAGAGCAAGCAAGTAATTTTATGCCAGTTTACAAAATTAATACAGCCAATTACAATGAACAACAAACATTGGAAAAAGTTAAGAAATTAATTAAATATTAATTTCTTTTTTTAATTAAACTTTTTGCATAATTTGGAATAGTAATTGAACTTATAATACTGGAATCATATGTTGTATTTTGATGTCTATCAATTTCAAATGAAGGTTTTAAAGCAATTTTTAATAATTCTTCAACTGATAATTCACCTTGCATCATTGTTGCCTTATCATAATTATCAGAAAAATCTCTATTTATATCATGGCGAGGAAAAAAAGCAATTTTTAAATTATCTTTATCTTTAAATAGAAATTCTAAATAATTCTTTAGGTATTTCTTGATATAATCACTATCATTTTGTAGCACATTATATTGTATTAGCAATGCATTTATATTATTGATACAAGCATTCAAATCTCTTTGAATAAAAGCTGTTCTATCAAATAAAATTTCATTAGACATATAATTTCCATTGCTAACAAGTCTTGACATAAAAACAGGTGATAATACAGAATAATAATAGGCAGCGCCAAAATTATCAGTAGTAAAAAAATTAGGATTTTGTTGATAACTCCAATTTTGTTGAAAAACACCATTCATATTATAATTTCTAAAAATATTATCTATTTTTAACATTTCATATGTATCACAACAATTTAAAGAACCAGAAAGTCCATATTTCAGAATTTGACTTTCAAATTGACTATTAAATCCATGAAAACAATATCCTTTATCTATAAAATTCTGCTTTATCATTGTTAAAAATTCATCTTTTTTAAAATTTGCTTTTGAAACTATATTTTTCAATAAAATATCATCGCACCTATATAATAAATCTTCAAAATTTACCGATACTTTACAGTTGGTTATAATTTTATCCAAATAGTTTTCTACAAACTCATAATCGTAAATTTCATTTTGATTCATTATCAAAAAACAATACATTTTTTGTAAAAGTAAAGATTGTAAAAATAATTGTGTGTCTGCCCAAGTAATGGCATTAATACCTATTTTTCTTAAATCAAAGCTAAAATTTCTATTTTGAATCAATTGCAAAATTTCTTGAATTTTCTCATTATTTAAAATTTTTTCAAATTGAAAAACAAAAGCCATATCATTTTCTCGACAACTATGATATCTTTTTATATCATCTTGTATATCTAATTTTTTCAAATATTTATGTTTACTAATCATACTAACATATTTTTTCAACTCACTAGCACTTATTTGATATTGATGACATATAACATCAAATTCTTTTTGAGATAATCTAACATTATATTCATCTGTAATCATTTTAGAAATTAAATCATATAAATTCATAGCAAATTTCCATACTTAGCAAGATATAATTCCAATGCTTTTCTTTGATAAGGTAATTCTAAATAGTCTAAAGCATTATGTATATCTATTATAACTAATTCTGATTCTTTTTCTAATGGTTTATTTATATTATCTTCTATATCTACTAAAAAAATATGTGCTAGTGATTCCATATACTTTTTATTTCTAGTAATCCAAAAACAGTCTATTGAGCAAAAATGTTTAATTTTTTTTAACTTACAACCACTTTCTTCTAAAAATTCTCTATATAAACATTCTTGAAATGTTTCACCAATTTCTTTACCGCCACCTATTAATGAAATTTCTCCTTTTTTTTGAGTTAAATATATTTTTTTATCTTTAACATAAATTCCAAAACACATTTCACGGAAATCATATTTTAAATTTTTATCATTAATCCCTATTTGTAATTTTTTCATTATTCCTCCCACAAATTTTACTATGATTTATCAGCTTTAATTAATTCAAATATTCTCTTTCATAAAATATAAATGAGAAAAAATGAAATTTCATCATCAGCCAAAAATATTTTTTGTTTTTTCAAAATACTTTCTACAGAAAAATAAGCCATTTTATATACTTTATTAACTAAATTTTTAAAATTGTTGCATTATTTATAGATGTATTCCAATAATAATCATTTTCTTTCTTTACAACCACAATTTTAACACCTAGTTTTTCAGTTAAAAATGAAATTTCATTAAAATTTAATTGCAAATCCTTAATAACTACTGTTCTATCTATAAAATCAATTTTATCTATATCTATATTTTTGTCAAGTTTTTCTATTAAATATTTAATATACTTTTTATCTGGAAACTTAAAATGCTCAAATTTTTCTTTACAACGATTTCGTTGAACTAATGGACAATTATTACAATTAATACATATATCAGTATTATAGAAAAATTTTCTATCAGCCTGTCCTAATGCATATCCTAATGCACAGCTTGTAGTTTGAAAAATAGGATAATCTTTATTTTTTGCTAAATTATTCCATAGATAATCATATGCTTCCTTATTCCATACATTATCAGATTGCAATGCTTCTTTATGGTTATTCTTTAAATCATCCCATTCTATATTATCTATAATATCATTTGTAGTCTTTAAACCTATTGCAACAGAAGCAATACAATATTTTTTTACAAAATCATATATTTTTTTTACTTCTTCATTTTTGGAATTTTGTGGAATAAAAGGTCTCCAATAATGAATTATCTTCTTTCCCCTTTCTGATAATTTGATAAAATTATTTTCAATTATCTCTTTATTTACTCCCAATTCGATATTTTTATCTAACCCTGAATAACTTAAAAAAAACAAAAAATTATGTCCCTGTTTCTCATAGTTATCAATAAAATCTATAAATTCTTCCGGAATTTTACACTTTGTTATAAAAACTATAGGATTTTTTATTTTTCTTTCCATTAATATTTCTATCAACTGTTTTAAATATTCTATATTATCAGATGTAGAAAATGCATCAGTTTGCGAAAATAAGCATAAAGGCATATCTTTAATATAAAATTTACTCGATAACAATAAATCAACTGCTTTTTCAGGGCTTACTAACATAATAGGTTGAATTTTATTCAATCCTCTTTCCTTTAAAAAACAATATTTGCATTGTTTTGGGCATCCTTGAATCGGATTTAATACTAGCCAAGTAGCATGAACATCTACAACTGGATAAAATTTTGGTGTCTTTTTTTTCTCGTAATTATCCAAAAACTTTGATGCATCTAAAATCATTTTTTTAAATTCATTAAACATTTTTAAATCTAAATCACAAGCAACAGAAAAAATAATTTCAAATAATCTAGCTATATTAAAATATAAAAAATATTCTTCCTTTGCATACCCATATCTTATTTTATAATGTCTATAATTTTTAATTTCTAAAACTTTTTCTGATATTTGTCCATAAATCGTATTAAAACTTAATATTGCTTCTGCCACATTTTCAAATCTTATGTATTTGTAATTATAATCATAATTTTTAAAATCCAAATCTAACTTCCAACATAAGCTAATTAATTGTAAAATTACATCAGATAATTCGTCACCCAAGTCATTAATATTTCTACCATTTTCACCATAATTTTTTTGCTTTGAAATTAAATAACTAAAATGTCCTAATTGAACATTAAGTTCTGCCAAAATAGTAATAGCATCCCATTCCTTATTTTCGGTTATCTTAAACCTTTCTTTTAGTTTAATAGCTTCATCATAATTTTCTTTTAAAAAGGCCTTAATATTTTCCATTTTACTTCCACCTTTCTTCTCTTAATATTAATTGTTTTTCATAAGATTCTTTTTCGGGACTATTTAGTACATTTAACTTATGTCTAATTACTGTTAAATAATATTTAATTAAATTATTTTTTATAGTTTCATCTTGTACACCTAAAATTATATTTTCATAAAATTTATCACAGTGTACCAAAACATCATATGCTTTTTTTATTTGATTATCATAGTTATTATTTCTCATAATACTGTTTTGACTTTTATAATAATAATATCCAATATAAGGAATACTAGAAACACATTTTGCTTTACTTAAAATTAAAGATGTAAGTGCAAAATCTTCTTGTAACATTCCAACTGGAAACTTAAAATTATTTTTTTCCCAAAATCTGAAGTCATAAGCATATAACCAAGATGGGCTATATATTTCAAACCCTCTTGCAAACTTATTTAATACTTCTATTCCATTAAAATTATAAAATTCATCTGTAATATATTCTTCATAAATATTATTGTCATTATCAACCATAATACCTTGATATCGAATTATATCATTTTCGTTGTCAACTATAGATAATTTCTCAAGTAAACTTTTTTCAATCCAATCATCAACATCGACAAAAATTATTGCATCGCCATTAACTTTTGATAACCCATAATTTCTCACCTTACTTATATCTTCAAATGAAACTTCATAATATTTTATATTTGGAAAATTAAAGTTAGAACGAATAATATCTGAAGTATAGTCTGTGCTACTATCATTTATAAATATAACTTCATAATTTGAATATGTTTGTTGCATAATTGAATTTAAACATCTAGAAATATATTTTTGACCATTATGAGATGGAACAATAATACTAAAATTTTTCATTTTTCCCCCTGATAAAAAACAAACGAATAACTATTTTTACTTAATTAAATTTATCAAATTTTATTGCAGAATCTATTCAACTAATTTAATTGTTGTCTATGGTATCATACGATTAACTAAATGTCAACTTATATATATTAAAATAAAAAAATAGTTTATTGTTATTTTTTTACTTATTATTCTTAATGTATCATAAATTTTTATTTTAAAAATATTAGCTGTTATAAATTTTCTTGTGTTTACCAACAATGTATCGTTGTTATATTTTTGTAAAAAAAAACATAAAATAATGATTTTCTCTAATTTTGACATTTTTAAGTGCTTTTTCAATTAAGTAAAATCTCGTTTTCCCTTTATTTATAAGGATTTCTACGATTTATACTATTTTCTCCCATTTTCTTGCATACCCCGTTACTGGTATTAATCCTACTACGACCATCAAATTTAAACAAGCTTGGAAAGCAATTTGAAATATAATACCAAACGATAAATATTTACCAAATAAATCATTACAATTACGCGATGATTTAAATCCATTATAACAAATAATAACAAATAAAGTTATAATTATTAAACATCCTAAAAATCCTAGTTCTTCACTTATTATAGAAAATATAAAATCTGTTTGAGGTTCCGGTAAAAAGAAGTGCTTTTGTCTTGAATTACCTATACCAAAACCAAATAATCCCCCTGGACCTATGGCATACAAACTTTGAATAATTTGAAACCCACTACCTAAAGGATCACTCCACGGATTTAGAAATGATAATATTCGACTAAGTCTGTAAGGAGCGGCTAAAATTAAACCTACTACACCTATTACTCCTACAATACCTAATCTAATAAAATATTTAAAGTCAACTCCACCTACAAATAACAAACCAATTATAGACATTACAATAATAGTACCTGTTCCAAAATCAGGTTGTAACATAATAAGTCCAAATATTAATAAAAGTAACCCTAAAATAGGTAAAATACCTTTAAAAGATTTTGTTGCTTTTTCATTATATGATAAATACTTAGATACAAATATCATTAGTCCTAACTTGGTAAATTCACTAGGTTGAATACCGAATGAACCTATCCCAAACCAACTTCGACTTCCATTTCGAACGGTACCAATACCTGGTATTAAAACTAATATTAATAAAATTAGACAACTAATTAAAATTAAATTAGATTTTTTTAAATATATTTTATAATCTATTTTACTTATTATCATCATTAATATAATACCAACTATTAAGAATAGTCCTTGATTTTTAACATATTTTAAAGCATCACCATATTTATATTCTGCCCAAATGTAAGATGCTGAATAAATCATCAAAACACCAAAAATACTTATTATTATTACACTTATTAATAAAGTTAAATTACATTTTTTCATAATTATCCCTCTATTAATTTTATGAAAAACAAAAAAGTATAATTCATTCTTTTAAATTACAATTTTTATTAAATCTATCACTTATTTTAATTAATTTAATAGATAATTTATTTATTTTATTTTTAACAAATATTCCTTTTTTAGTTTGTAATTCTTTTAATTCATATAAAGTATCAATTAATTCTTGATAACCATTATCACCATAAATATCATTAAACCACTTTTCAATATCATCTATATTACCATCGATTCTTAAATTCTCTAAAGTTAATAAAAATGTTTTATTATCTAATAATTTTTGACAATAGTATTTTAAACTAAAATAAGCAGGCGATATATAATTATCTCTGATACTATTTTTTACAGCATAAATAGTATTCTTTATTGTTTCATTATCACTTTCCATATTAGCAATTATATTTATTATATTTTCTGTTTGTTTAGAATTAATAATTTCTTCTAAAATATAACTTTTATTTTTAGCAACGATGTCTTTTTCTTTTAAACTATATTTAGTTTTAGTTAAACCTGTTCTTAAATAAAAATAATCTTTATCGATAATGATTTCATTTTTATAAGAATTTATTGCGTGGTTTAGTTCGTGAATTAAATTATCTAATAATTGTAAAAAGGGAATATTATTATATCTATTTAAATATATCGCCTTTTTTGTTTTAATAGTAATATCTAAATAAGGATAACTTACATATAATGCTTGTATTTTAGGATCTTCCTTACCAGTTATAACAATTGGAATATTATTTAAACAATCGATAATAAATTGTTCTTTTTTATATTTGATAATAAAAGCAGGTAATATTACATACAATAAGTGTTTGATATTATCAGGATAATTATATTTTAAACCAATTTCATTAATAATAGGTATATATTTTTCAATCATTTTCTCACCTATTATTATTTTATAATATTTTAAATAATTATTCAACTAAATTATAACACCAAAGGTTAAAGCAAGTAGTGAAGCAATTAACCCTACTATCCAAAATAGTTTTACGATATCGTGTTCATCCCAACCTTTTTTTTCAAATGAATGATGAATTGGTGTCATTAAAAATAATCTTTTTTTAGTAAATTTATAATATGTTCGTTGAATTATACAACTTAATGTTTCAATAACGAAAACAATACCAATTAAAACTAACAATAATTCGTGTCTTGTAATAATGGCAATACTTCCTAATGTTGCACCTAATGCTAAAGAACCAGTATCACCCATAAATATTTTAGCTGGATTACTATTAAATACTAAAAATCCTAAAATACTACCGACTAAAGCAAAACAAAATAAAGCAACACTTTCATATCCTTCTAACCAGCCAGTATCATAAGCAATAATACCAAAAGTTAAAAAAGCAATTATTGATAGACCGCCTGCTAAGCCATCTAATCCATCGGTTAAGTTAACAGCATTGCTAGATGCTACTAAAACAAATAATATAAACAAACCATATAACCAACCAATATCTAGTCTTAAATTAATAGTATGAATCCAAAGTAATGGTTCATTACCCGCCTTCATAAATAAATAGAAAAATATAACGGCAACAAATAACTGCATTACGAATTTCGCACTTTCACTTAAACCATTATTGTTATTTTTAATTATTATTAAATAATCATCAATAAATCCAATTAAACTATAACTTAAAAATGTAAATAACACTATTATTAAACTATAATTTAACTCTATTATATTTAATATTAATAACAATACTATAATTGCTATAGTAGAAATTATAAAAATTATTCCTCCCATAGTCGGTGTCCCACTTTTTTTCTTATGAGTCTCTTCTAAATATCTATTTAATATTTGATCTAATTTTTTCTTTTTTAAAAATGGAATGATTAAAAAACCTAAGACAATTGATAAAATAAAACTTAACATTACTACAAAAGCAACTTTTGTTAACATTATTCATCTCCTAACATTAATCTTATTACTTCACCTTCTGCTAAATAACTTCCTTCACTTGGTGATTGATGAATTATTTTACTACCACTACCACTAAATTCAACTTTAAATTCTTTTAAATTAGATACTGCTTCTTTAGTTTCCATTCCTGTTACATTTGGAACTGTATAATATCTTTTATCACCATAATTATATTCTTTAGTCATACCATCATATCTTGGCTCGATATTTAAAGCAGAAATTGCGGCATTTAAAACATTTTTAGCTATTGGTGCTGCAATTGTACCACCATATTGTGTTACTCCTTTAGCATTATCGATAGCAATATATACAACTACTTCAGGATCATCCGCTGGTAAAAATCCCATAAAAGATGTTATGTAATTACCTACCAAATACTTACCATCTTCTACTTTTTGGGCAGTTCCTGTTTTACCACCAACTCGATAATTAGATATATAAGCATTTCTACCAGTTCCATTAGCAACAACACTTTCTAAAGCATATCTTACTTGTGCACTAGTATTTTCAGTTATTACTTTTCTTGTTACACTAGGTTTATTTTCAACTACTACTGAATTAGTTTCTGGTTCATTTAAATTTTTAACGATATAAGGAGTATATAAATTACCACCATTAATTGCGGCTGAAACAGCTGTTATTTGTTGTGAGGTACTCCTCTAAATGATACTTTTTTCCTAAATTATTACTGGATGCTTTTAATGTTGTTCCAGTTTTAAAAATAATATCTAATTTTATTTTTTTAGGATTATTTTCATCTTTATTAACAATTATTTTTTCTACTAAAGAATTAAATATATCACTTAAGCACAAATTATCTTCTATAGAATGTTCTAAGTTTTCTCTTATACTATTTATTTCTTTTTCGATTAAGTATTCATCTAACTTATTATTTTTTAGATTGTCTATTTTATCTAAATATTCATTTAAATCTAAATTTAAATTATCTATTTGTTTTTTGTATTCAATATTTTCTAAGTATCCATCCATTACAAGTTCTAATAATTTGTCTTTTTTATTTTTTATAACTTCACATTTAGATTCTAAAACTTTTATTTCATTATCACTATTTTTAGATAATAAATAACTCTTGCATTCTTTAATGAGGCTATCAAAGATTATTTTTTTATCAAGATAAAGTTTCGATATAATACTTTTGAATAACTCATCTAACTCATATTCAAATACTCTATTATTAGTACACCCTTTTAAGCTTTCTTTTCGATAAACCTGACATTCCCATACAGGATTATTTTTTCTTTTACCAGCACTATTCCTGTGATAAGTAACATTATGAACACCACAATATATTTTTCCTGAATAAGTATAACGATTATGAAATATTGTTTTATCTTCTATTTTATTTAAATAACTTTTTTGTCTTTTTCTTAATTTGATATTGGCTCTTTCCCATAATTCTTCTGATACAATTGGAGGCACTTTATCATAATCTTTATAGATAATCCAATTATCTTTATCTAATTTCTTTTTCTTTTTAGTTCTATAATCTAATACTTTTGTTTTATTACCACAATAATATCCTTTGTATTTAGGATTTTCAATTATTCTAGTAATTATCGTTGTATCTAATCTTTTACCAGTTTTGGTTTTATAATTTAATTCATATAAATATTTAGATATTTTAGATAAACCATCATTCGTATTCGCATATCTATCAAAAATTATTTTAATCATTTCCGCTTCTTTTTCATTAATAACTAATTTCCCATTATCTTTTTCATAACCATAAATATTAGAGCATCCTAAAACATTACCATTATCAATACTTCTTTTCATTCCAAATGATACTCTTTCTGATAATTTTCGCACCTCGTCTTGGGCAACACTTGCCATAATAGTAAGTCTTAACTCTGAATCTGGCAATATAGTATTAATATTATCATTTAAAAAATATACTCCAACTCCACTAGCAAGTAATTCTTGGGTAAATTTAATACTATCTAAGGTACTTCTTGAAAACCTTGATATTTCTTTGGTTAAAATTAGATCAAATTTACCATTTTTAGCATCATTAATCATTTTTAAGAATTCTTCTCGTTTAAAAACTCTAGTCCCACTAATACCTTCATCGATATATGAACCTGCAAATTCCCATTTAGGAATCTTATTTATATAATCATTAAAGAAAGTTATTTGATTTTTTAAAGAATTTATTTGTTCATCTTTTTCAGTAGATACACGAGCATAAAAACAAACTCTTAAATTTAATTCTTGAAGTGGTATTCCTTTCATTATATTATTCCTAACTGTATATAGATCCATATATCTTCCCTCCCTACTTAAACTTTAATTAACTTATTCATAACAAAAGAGTACATTTCATCATTTATAAATTTATTTCGTTTCAAATACTCTATTAATTTTATTTTAATTTCTATTTCAATAGATTTATTAATTATATTTTCCAAAATAAACCCTCCTTCTTCATTTTATTTAATAAAATAAAAAAAAGAACTTAAGCCCTTAAGTTTTCAAATAATATTATAATAATCAAAGAAAGTAAAATGCGAAACCCAAAATATGAACAATATATTAAATAAAAATTGAAAAGTATTTCTATAATGGTACTAATTTTTTATTATACTTCAACTAATTCTGATTCTAATATTTCGGCTATTTTTTTTATTGCATCAATAGTATCTTCAAATCTTATATTTTTTGCATATGAATTTTTACTAACTGCGTTTTCCCATAAACTATTCATATTATTATCACTAATTAAATCATTAATTATCTCGTTAATTTGTTCAATATCAAGTAATGTTTTTCTTCTTTTAAATGTATTTTTTATCGCATTAATTAAATTTTCTTTACTTAATTCACTCATTTTTGTATTTACTAGTATATAGATATCATAAAAATCTTTTAACCTAGTATTTAATAATCCTCTATTAACAACAGTTTGAAATTTCTCAGCTAATATTGTTTCTAGAGTATATGACATTATAGGTATTTTTTTATCTTCAAAAATCGAATTATAATTGTATTTAATTTCTCTTGGAGTAATAACATCACCTGTTGTTAATTCGACTGTGATATAAGTTTTATTATTATCTAATTTAGATAAAATATTTAACCTAAAACCGCCATATTCATCTTCTAATCTAATATCTTTAATTGATATAATTTTAAATAACACTTCATCATCAATATCCATATTAAGTATTTCATTAAACACTTTTTCTACTTCATTTTTGGTTAGCGGTATACCTTTTAAAGTAGCATCCATATCTTTAGTAGTTCGTTCATCATCACCAATAATAGAAGTTAATAATAATCCTCCTTTTAAAATTATTTTACCCCTATAACTACTTTTCGATATTCTTTCTAATATTCTTTCAAAGTAAAATAATTGATAAAATTTTTGAGATATATCACTATTGCCATGTGCCTTTTTAGATATAATACTTTTTAATTTATCAGAATTCATTATAATAATACCTCCATATATTCAAGTACTTTTTTATCAATATTTAACTTTTTTGCATATTTCATCAACTTAAGTAAATCTTTGTCTTTCCTTTCTGCATACCTTTTTAATGCTTTTGTTAAAATTTCTTTATCCATATGATTTCTATATTTAACTATGTCACAAATTGTCCTTTCTTTATCATAAACTCTTAGTTTCATTCCAAATGGTGATTCAATTGTAGTTAGCCCTAATTCTAAAAATTCTTTTTTAACATAGTGTAACACAACATTTTTATTTTTACTTAAGCTACCATTATATCCAACTGGTACAGTCATATCAAAATAAAGTGGTGTTCTATCTGATAAATCGTAAAAATAAAGAGCTGTTGAATGGGAAAAAACACATTTTTTAGATTTTAATTGATATTTAAAATAATCATCACAAAAAGAATTATTAATTGCATAATAACCTCTAGCGATTCGGTCTAACTTGCCTTGTTCAACTAATCTTGTCAATTCAATAGTATTAATTTTTGCTTCTTTAACTTGTTTTGTTGTAACATATCCATTATTTTCGTTTGCAATTTTTATGATTTTTTCGGCATTTGTCATATTATCACTTCCTCATTTCAATTTTATCATTTATTGACTATTAAGTAAATATTTATTGTTGCTTTTTTACTTATTTTTTTATTTTTTTGCGTTTTTTTACAACATTGAATAAAAGAAATTGTCTTAGCGGTTTTTAAGTCAAACATATACCTATTTTAAAATAATGCATCATCCATAAATATTTACACCTTTTATTTTTTATAACATTAATTACTATATAAATTTGATAGTTTTTTATATTACTATTTTCAATATAAAATAACATCTAAATTATACCATATTTTCCAATATATACTAAACAAATATAAGAAAATGTAAATGGTAAATCTATATGACCTAACTGGGTATGTGGATTTTCATAAACCTCATAATCATAATAAAATTTACCTAATGAATTTTGTTTTCTAACAAGTTTTAAATACCCATTATCTTTTAATTCTTTAATAGCAGTATCTACCGCCATTTTACCTTCTTTACATAATGAACATAATCCTTCATTACTAAATTGCCAATTATCAGGCAAACTTAAAATAATAGAAAATAAATCTTTAGCTTTTAAAGATAACTTCTTATCTTTTAAATGATAGTTATTATAAACGATTGACATTTAGGTAACTTAATTTATTTTTTTAGTACTTTATTTAATGTTTTAATATGTTCTTTAGAATTAATTATTGCATCTTCGCAATGGCCTTTTCCTTTCAAACAAATAGTCGTTGCATTATAATTTTTTTCCAAATATCTTGCTACTTTTCTAAATAAAATTTCATTTATTTTACTACCATAAAAATAATAAATTTCTGTATCAGGTATATCAATATCCTTTGGTAAATTAAACCTACCAACTTCCTTAACACAATTGATTATTGTTTCATCTGATAGATAATCACATAGTTCTAAAAATATATTTAATTTATCCTTACTAATAATAGTACCAACTGCTTGATTAATAGTTTTTTCATCTCTATTTTGTACTTTATGTGTAATACCTAAATACCAATTTGTAAAATATCTTATCATAAATTTATTCCAAGATAAGAGAGGAGAACTTTCTAATATTAATTTTTCAATTTCTATATTTTTATTCTTCCAAATGTAGCTTGCTAAAATCCCTCCCATACTCATACCATAAACAGCAAAAACTTTATTACCAAATCTTTTAAGATAATATTCTTCAAACTCTTTAGCACATGTATCAAAAGATATAAAATCTTCTTTATCATTTACATTATGACCTGCAAGAATTGGAACAATTACAAAATAATTTGTTTTATAATATTCGATATAATCATTCCAAATTTGATATGGGCATTGGAAACCGTGAATTAAAATAATTTTTTTATTTTTAGGATCACCATATTCTAATATTTTCATATCTACCACTCTCTTTCATATTTCTATTATTAACCTATTTTTTGTTTTCTTTTTGATACTATATTAGTCAAAATAATAAATATAATAGAAAAAGATAAAATAATTATAACATTTAATAATATTGGTTTTATAGTATTAAAATTAATAATTTCTAATGTTTTTAAAATTTCATTATTACTTATATAATAATATGATGGTAAAATATGAGCAATTTTTATAACTCCTTCTGGTAGCCATTCCATTGGAACAAATGCTCCACATAAGAAACTTGATCCAAGAGCTATTACATTAACTATTCCACTTATTGCATTTTTATTTGAAACTATATTACCAATAAATAATGCAATTGTGGTAGCACATATTGTAAATACAAATGAATTTATTA
>CALVSP010000007.1 GCA_944359065.1 uncultured Bacilli bacterium | reverse complement strand
GAAAGGAATAGTACCTCATTAAGTATTCCAAAATAATTATAACATATAATTAATTTAAAGTAAACAATAAAACTCTCAAATACGAGAGTTTTATATTACATCATTTCTTCTAATTCTTTATTCATTTTTTTCATTGTTTTATTAGTAATTTTTTCCATTTCTTTCATAAGCGGCTTACTATACTTTTGATACATCATAGTAGCGCCAACACCAAGACCTATTAACATCATATTCTTGAGACTATTCTTCATATAAATCACCTCTTTATTAGAAAAAACGAAGGTATGTATAAACATACATTATTATTCTAACCTTTATTTAAAATATTATTCTTTAATTGTTCTAATAAATTAGTCTTTCTTATTTTTTCATTATTATTATTAATAGCATATAAAAATGCATCAGGCTCACCAATTAAAATTAATTTTTTCTTAGCTCTAGTAATACCTGTATATACTAATTTTTTGTAAAGCATTCTTTTATAACTATTAGATATTAGCATAACAACCACTTCAAATTCACTACCTTGTGATTTATGAATAGATATAACAAAACCATGAGTTATTTTATTTAAATCTTTAGTTTCATATTTTACTATATTACCATCAAAATCAATATAAATAAATGTTTTATTTTCTATTTTAACAATGTTTTTGATAATGCCAATATCACCGTTATAAACATTATCGTCAGGCAAATTTACTAATTGTAATATTTTATCGTTTTCCCTATATATAACATCGCCATATTTAATTTCATTTTGATTAGTTTTTGGATTAAATATACTTTGTAATTCTTTATTCAAATTATCAATTCCATTAACTCCAGCATACATTGGTGCCATTATTTGAACTCTCTTATAATCATATCCTTTTTCCATTAATTGTAAACACAAATTTTTTAAATTGTCTTTAATTGAGTGACATTTTAAAAATGTATAATCACTTTTTGTTTCTAAAAAAGAATCACTCAAATCATTATTTTTTATTTCATGTGCTAAAGTAGTTATATATGAATTTTCATCTGTTCTATATAATGTATCTAAATGAATTGTATCAATTAATTCGCTTTCAATTAAATCTTTTAAAATATTCCCTGGTCCAACTGAAGGTAATTGGTGATGATCACCTACTAAAATTAATTTTATATTTTTAGTTAGTCCCTTAAATAAGTTATCCAATAAATTTAAATCAATCATACTCACTTCATCGATTATAATTAAATGATGATTATTTTTATTATATTCATTAACAGAAAATTCATTAGTTTCTTTATTCCATTTTAAAAAGCGATGGATTGTACTAGCTGGTAAATTAGTAGATTCACTCATTCTTTTACTAGCTCTTCCAGTTGGTGCAAGTAAAGCTATCCTATTTGTTAATTCTTCAAATGATAAATCAAATATATTTTGATATAATTCACAAATAGCTTTAATAATAGTTGTTTTTCCTGTTCCTGGTCCACCTGTAATAATTGTGATATTATTTTCTAATGATTTCTTAATAGCTTCTTTTTGTTTATCATTATATTTAATATTATTAACTTTTTCTAACTCTTCTATTCTATTGTCTAAATATAATTTATCTATTTTTTTATTTGATAAATATTTAATTATATTAACAATATTAATTTCTGAATCATACATTTCTTTTAAATAATATTTATTATTTAATAAAATTATTTTATTTTCATTAATTAATTCTTCTAAATATAGGTCAAAATCGTCAATATTTAAATCACATTTTAAATAATTAAATACACTTTCTAATATTTCATCATACTCTAAGTAAGTATCGCTATTAGTAAATAATAATTTGTTCATCATATAAATGATACACGCTTTAATTCTTCTTTCATCTAATATATCAACATTTAATTTCAAAGCTATTTCGTCGACTTTTAAAAAAGAAATAAATTCTGTTAAACAATAAGGATTATGTTCAATATGATTTATTGTTTCACTTTTATAAGTATTATATATTTCTAAGGCATCTTTCATATTAAAGCCTAATTCATTTAAATAAACTATTATTTGATGACTTTCTTCATATTTCATTAATGTTTCGTAAACCGCGTGGGCTTTTTTACTAGTCATTTTTGGAACCAATAATAAGCAAGATTCATCTTTTAATATTTCATCTAATACATTTTTACCTAAAGTATCAACTATAGATTGAGCTAATTTCTCACCAACTCCTTTGAATAAATCACTAGATAAAAATGCCACTAATCCATCTTCATCATCTGGTTTAAGTCGTTCATATTCTAATACATTGAATTGCATTCCATATTTTGGATGATTTACTACATCACCTTTAAAAATATATAAATCATCAATATTCAACTCAGCAAAATATCCTGTAAAAGTTATTATTTTATTAACATACATTTTTAACTCTTCATTATCTGTTTCCTTTAATTTGAATAAACCAATTATATATCCTTTATCAGATTCAAAAATAGATTTACGATAATTTCCTTTAATATAAGACATACAATCACCTAGCTAATTATACCAAAAAAAGATAGAAAATTCTATCTTAATAATTATCATTAGACTTAAATATTCCATTATTTAATGATTTTCTCTTACCTTGGACAATTCCAGATTCTTCTTGGAGTTCACTATTATTTAAAATATCTTGATATTTTTTTAATTCAACTATTTTTTCACCTTTATCAAATAATTTTTGTGTTTCTATATTGAAAACTTGTTCAGGAGTTGCAAAACCACTCATAGATTTTTGTCTTTCTAATCTTCTTTTTTCTCTTTCTTTATCAATTTCCAATGATAACTCATGAAATCTCTTTCTTTCTTTTTTGTAACTATCAAACATCTTTTTTGCAAAACATACAGATGATATTCCAAAAAATATAGGCACAATATTTACATTATCATCTTTAACATTATCCATAGCTAAGTTCATATTACGAATTATTCCCCAAGTAATTCCACTAGTGGCTAAACAACCAACAAAGCACCCGAAATTTTTTAATGTTTCTGAAAAATTATCACTAATAACTTCTAAATAACTTTTTCTTTGCAATGTATAATGCTTCATAATTATCACCTAACTTAATTATAATATACCATCAATGTAAAGTCAATTGTTCATTTACACTTCCTATACAATATGGATAATCAATATTTACAATTTTTATTGTTACAATTTGATTAATTAATTCTTTTTCTCCTTTTGCTTTAATAGATAAGTAATTACCAGTATGTCCATATAAAAATCCATCTTTATAAGTTTCTGGAATAAATTCTAATGTTTTATCGATAAATCTATTCATGTAATTTAGTTCTAAATCTTTAGATAATTCAATTAAAATATGAGCTCTTTGTTTCTTTACTACATTATCCACTTGATTTTCCATCAAACTAGCTTTAGTACCTTCTCTAATTGAATAAGGAAAAACATGTAATTTTGCAAAATTAATTTTTTTAATGTTTTCTACAGTTTCTAAAAATAAGCTATCTGTTTCATTTGGAAATCCAACAATGACATCGGTAGTAATTGCCATATTTGGTCTAATACTTCTTAATTTATTGATTATGCCTAAAAAATATTCAATATCATATTTCCTATTCATAAGCTTTAATATTTCATTAGAACCTGATTGTAAAGGAATATGCATATGATCTACTAATACATCATTATTATTTATTATATCCATTACTCGATTATTTATTTCTGTTATTTCAATTGAAGAAATTCGTAACCGTTTTAAATTTTTAATTTTAACTATATCAGCAAGCAAATCAGCAAAATCGTATTCTCCATCGTGATAACTTCCAGTATGTATTCCTGTCAACACAACTTCTTTATGACCGTTATTTACTAAGTTATTTATTTCTGCTATAACATCATCTTTTTTCTTGCTTCTTATATTTCCTCTAGTATATGGAATAATGCAATATGAACAAAAATTATTACATCCATCCTGAATTTTTATAAAAGCTCTTGTTTTATCAAAATTATTTAATTGCATATTTTCAAATTCAGCATTTGACAAATCATAAATCTTACTAATTTTTTTTTGATAGTTTTTAACATATTCAACTATTTTAGTTTTATCTTTATTACCAAGTACAATATCAACACCATCTATTTTAAGTATTTCTTCTGATTTCATTTGTGGTAAGCAACCACAAACAATAACTAATTTATGCTTTTGATTAATTACTTTATGAATCATTTGAATTGATTTATGTTCGGCAATGTTAGTAACAAAACAAGTATTGACAATGTAAATATCAGCATCGTCAATACTTCCCTTTATGTATCCATTATTGATAAGTGAATCGCTTATAACTTTTGATTCATAAGCATTTACTTTACAACCAAGATTAATTATATAAAATTTCATAAATTATTTCTAAAATCTTTCAAATCTTTTAAAAATTTATCATTGTTACTATCTTTGCCAAACACAGGTGAAATAAATTCACTATTTTTAAATTTTGTTTCTTCTTTTTCTTCTGTTTTGTTTTCTTCCTCATCAGATTCAACTATTTCTATTTCTGGTTCTGATTCAGAAACTATAATTTCTTCTTCTTTTACTTCAACCTCATTTTTTTTAATAGGTTCTATTCCTTGTAGTTTTTTTTCTTGAACTGCCTTAACTAACTCTTGATAACTTATTATGGCATTTGCTTCTTGTTCTTCTTCAAAAGTAGTCATTGTTCTACCTTCTTTATTTTCTTCTAAAGCTTCTATTACTTTTTCTATATCTGTTTTTTCTTCTTTTTCATCATCAATAGTTTTTTCAATTGGTTTAACTTTTTTAGGTTTTAAGACTATTAATAATATTAAAATTAAAAAAAGTATTGATAATGCAAAAACAAAAACATATTTATATTCCACTATTTTTTCAATTATTATTTCCATAAACATCACTCCATTAATTCATAATTAAAAACACTTAATAAATAAATAGGTACAGTTTCAACTCTTAAAATATTATCTCCTAATGTTACTAACTCGAAATCCAAGTCTTTTAATTTATTTTCTTCTTCTTCGGTTAAACCACCTTCAGGCCCAATCAACATCAATATTTTATCATAATTTTTTAACTTCTTAAGAACTTTTTTTATTGTATTATTTTTTTCTTTGGTGCTACAAACTACTTTTAAACAATCATAATCCAATTGTTCTATTTTTTTAACATTAGAAATAACAGGAATATCCAATCTTTTTGATTGTTCACTAGCTTCTTTACAAATTTTGTTCCACCTATCTATCTTTTTTTCTTCTTTACCATCAATTTTTACTTTACTCCTTGTTGTAAAAATAGGTATTATTTCATCTACTCCCAACTCTGTTGCTTTTTGCAAAATAAAAGACATTTTTTGTTCTTGTAAAAGAGGAATACATAAAATAAATTTAGTTTTTTTATTGTAATTTTCATCAATTATCTTTTCAATTACTGCATTATAATCTTTATCTAATTTACAAATATGCAATTTATTCTGGTACACAACTTCAATGTAATCTTCTTTCATCCTCATAACAGTTTTTATATGATACAAGTCTTCTTTTGAAAGAACTAAAAAATTATCTTTTTTTACTTTTGAAAAATATCTTTGCATTTTATTTATTATTGTTTATCCATTCATTTAGTAATGGTTCTGCCAAAAAACCAATCTTTTTGTCGACAACTTGACCTTTTTTAAACAATATAAGTGTTGGAATAGACATTACACCATATTCTTTAGCTATTGACTCAAATTTATCAACATCTACTTTAGCTATTTTTATATTGTCACGATTAGATGCCACATTTTCTAATACAGGTCCCATCATTTTACATGGACCACACCAAGTCGCAAAAAAGTCAACTAAAGCATATTCACTATTGATAGTTTCATTAAACTCTTTTTCATTTTTAATTTCCATCTTATTCTCCTCCATACGTTCTTATTAAATCTCCGTAATTATCAAATGTATCAATTTTTCCTTCATCAATTAATTTTTTTAATGAAGTCGGCGTTATTATTTCATATTTTAGAAATAATTCTATAGCTTGATAATTAAATTCATCTTCACTTATAGATTTGTCATTATAATTATCTTTTAAAACGAAAAATTCATTAATTACATTAACGCTTTTATCAGCAAATGAAGACAATAATGGAGTTTTATCTAAAATTTTATCTTTAAAACTTGAATCATCAATAAATTTAACATCATAAAAAACCAATGAAATAACATATAATGCAATAAAAACAAAAACATAATGATAAAGAATTCCTACTATCGCTCCAGCAATCTTAGAAGGTATACTCAGTATTATTGTTGCATCAACTATTTTTTCAAATATAGATGTCACCATTAATAAAAATTTTAAAACAATTGATAAAAGGATTATGCAAATAATAAATGCTAAAGCTTCATATACTAATATATTTAATATTTCAACATTTTTTAATATGCCAATTTTGAAAAAAGGTAAATACTCATACATAAGTACAGATAAAGGATTTTTTAAATAATAAGCTATTATTACAACTACTATAAATCCTAATGCTTCAACAACTTCTTTTGTAAACCCTCGTTTAAATCCTAAAACAGCTCCAAATAATATAAAAATTATAATTATAATATCTAAAATATTCATTGTTCACCTCATTATATTTTATTCGATAACTTCGTATTTATAATTGTTATCAACCTTTGTTATTTTTACTTGCAAATCATTACTAAATAATTCATTTGTTTTAGGATTAGTTATATCCTCATCTACAAATCCTAAATTTTTTAATTCTTCTAAAGTTAAAGATATAGACTCGCCATCGTTTTCAGGGAGCTCAAAAACATGACTACTAGCCCAATTCTTTGCACCAACTATTATATTATCAATCTGAAGATTATATAAATCTTCTTTACTCTCTTTCATCGTATTTGTAATTGAAGTTATTGCAATTAAAGCTATAACTGCTAATATAACTATAATTCCTAACAATTCTGCTAATGTAAAACCTTTATCTTTCATTTTCTAACCTCTTCATTCTATTAATAATAATTTGAAATTTATCAAATCTTTTTTCAACTCTACCCTCTACAATATATATACTACCTATAATTATATCACAATTTTGAGAAGAAAACAAAATAAATTCTAAATTATTTGTTTCATCACTACCTGTAATAAAAAACATGTCTTTATTATTTTTAGTTTTCACTTTTTTTACCTTTTCAACAAAAATTATAGAAACAACTATTTTATTATAATATTTAGATATTTCATCTAAATTAATACTTTTATATTTATTTTTAAAGACAAGTACAGGATGACCACTTAAATATGTACCAAAAACTTCTATCTCTCTTTTTAATAATTCTTGTTTGTCATATTCATGCATATTAATTAATTCTGGTTTTAAATTTTCTTCTAACAAACTGCCCAATTCACTATAATTAACTATTAAATCAATATTATTGTCAAAAGTTTTTTGATTAATAAATTTTTCAAAACAACCAGCTTTATTTAAAACTTCTAAAGTGCTTTTCCCCAATTTATTTCTAGCAACAAAATCAAATATATCATTGTATTTTGATTTTTTTCTTTCATTTATTATTGAAGATGCAATAGAATTACCGATACTTTTTATATTTGTTAAAGGAAAAATTATATTTTCTTCATAGATTATATAATCTAATTCACTAATATTAATATCTGGTTTTAAAACATTAACTTTACAAATATTAATATATTCTCTTGTTTTAACTTCACTACCAATTACCATTGATAATAAATTTTTCATAAATACTTTATAATAATTTGCTTTCAAATAAGCCATTTTATAAGCAATCATAGCATAGGATACAGAATGTGCTTTATTAAATCCATAAGAAGCAAATTTTAAAATTAATTCATATATTTTAGTTGCAATATCTTTATTATATCCATTTGAGATACTTTGTTTAATAAATTTATCTTTTTCTTTTAATAGAATTTCTTCTTTCTTTTTACTCATTGCTTTTCTTAATAAATCAGCTTCAGCTAATGAATAATTTGCCATAACATTTGCAATTTGCATTATTTGTTCTTGATAAATAATTATTCCATAAGTACTTTTTAAAATCGGTATCAAGCTATCAGTTATATAATCGATACTTTCTAAATTGTTTTTTCTCTTAATATAACTATCAATGTTATTCATAGGTCCTGGTCTAAATAAAGCAACAGCAGCAACTATATCATCAAAATTATTTATTTTAAATTTACTTATAAAATTAATCATTCCACTTGATTCAAATTGAAATATACCAATTGTATCTGCTTTATTAAAAACATCAATTGCCTTTTTATCATTTAATGGTATTTTATCAAAATTTAAATTTATTTCTTTTAAAATATTATTTATTAAAGTTAAGTTTTTCAAAGCTAAAAAATCCATTTTTAACAAACCAATATCTTCCAAATATTCCATTGAATAACTTGTTATATAAAAATTATCATGATATGTTAAAGGGATTATTTCATCCAAATCATATTTTGACATTACTACCCCAGCAGCATGAATAGAAGTATGCCTTTTTATGCCTTCTAATTTTAAAGAGATTTTATATATTTTTTTTAATTCATCAGCCAAATAATTTTTTATTTTTGAATAATTATCATGTAAATTTAATCTTGGATCTATTTTTTTTACAAAATTATCAACCAATTTTGAATCTATATTTAAAGTTTTTCCAACATCTCTTATTACTTGTTTACTTCCTAAAGTACCAAAAGTTATAATCGGAGCTACTCTTTTATTACCATATTTTTTAATGCAATAATTAATAATCTCATCTCTTTTAGTATATTCAAAATCAATGTCAATATCTGGCATACTAATTCTTTCTGGATTTAAAAATCTTTCAAATAATAAATTATATTTTATCGGATCAATTGTAGTTATTCCTAAACAATATGCTACTAATGATCCGGCTGCACTACCTCTTCCAGGACCTACCAATATATCATTTTCTTTTGCATACTTAACATAATCCCAAACTATTAAAAAATAATTACAAAACCCCATTTTATTTATTATATTTAATTCATATTTTAATCTGTCTAAATATACCTTATTTACTCTATCGCCAAATATTTTTTTTAATCCTTCAACAACTAATTTTTTTAAATAAGAATAACTATCTAAATTGTCGGGGCAATTATATATAGGTAATAAATCCTGTTTTAATGGTAATTCCAAATTACATAATTCAATAATTTCTTCATTGCAATCATCAACATATAATCGATAATTCAGTAAATGATTGTCATGTTTATTTAAATTGACTTCATTTATACTTGTTCCTTTTTTTATTGCGTATAAATATTTTAAATATTCTTTATCTTTTTCTTCTAAATATAAAACTTCATTTAAATAAACTAATTTACCATTCAAACTTCTCTTTTCATCCAAATTTGTATATCCCTTATATAAATATTTATAAAATTTATAATTATCATAGTTACTTAAATAATTATATGGAACGATACATATTAAATCATCACTATATTTCATTAATGTTTTTATTTCGACATTTTCTTTTGAACTAATTGTGCTTAATTTAATTAAATTTTTATACCCATTATAATTAATAGCATATAAAACAATATTGTTTATTTCTAAGCCTATAATAGGCTTAATATTATTTTTTTTACACTTCATATAAAATTCTAAACATCCATACATAGAATCATCTGTTATGGCTAGTGAAGTAATATTATTTTTTAATGCAAAATCTATTAAATCATCTATTTTGACTAAACTATTTAATAAACTATTATCAGTTTTTATATAAAGTGGTCCCATAATATCACCTATAAATATTTTACTATATTTTAAACATTTTTAAAAGAAATATTTGACTTATTTGAAATAATATAGTAAAATGTAATAGCAAAGAAAACAAGGAGGAATATTATGGCTAAAAAAATAACAAGTAAAAAACCTTTAACTGGTAATTTAAGATCTCATTCATGCAAAGCTACTAAACATGCAAGAAAACCAAATTTACAAAAAGTAACATTAGATAATGGGCAAACTGTTAGAATGAGTGCTAGAGAATTAAGAACTTTGAACAAAGCAGCATAATACCAATTTGGTATTTTTTTTATTAAAAAAGAATTGATTAATTTTATCAATTCTTTCAATATCTACAAGCATCGAAGTTATTTGGATCATTATAACTTCTATACTTATCATCAACACAAACACCAGGTTGATTTTTTGCGTCTGTTATATCTATTAAATAAGACAAATATTCACTTATACAAGTCCTTCCAGTTCCTTCTTCACATTTAAAATCATAAACTTTGCCATTATAACTTCCATAATATTCAGCATACGAATTATTATCATTATACCTTCTTATTTCTTTTATAATAGCAGGAGTTAAAATAAAAGTATACATCGGTTCTTCATAATATAAATCATGTCCTTCTACATTTCGATTATTCAATATATAATCTTGAACATTTGCATTTGTATTAGAACAATCAGCTCTATCTTCTCCACCTACACACCAATTGCTACCAGTATTTCTACCATCAGCAGTGATATCTGGAAATGGATTATGTAAGTCTATTGGACGATATATTAACTTTATATCTCCCTCTTTAGGACTCCCTGGGATATCAGGATCATAAGGATTATTATCGTCAGGAATTAATTTAGAAACAACCTCAAATTGACATTGCCATTGACCATATTTTGATGAATCAACGCCAGATAAAATAGTATCTACTGCAGTTGTCTTATTAGGTAATTTATATCCCAAATCTTTGTATGTAATTGATAATTCACCATTACCATAGTCCTTACCATAAATACCATCTGGTGTTCTATATTCAACTGGAAAATTACTATATCCTAAGTAAATATAATTAAAAGACTTACCTTGAGAAACATATTCGGATTTAATTGTTTCAAATTGATCTGCATTAAATGATATATGATTATCTTTATTGACATATTCATATATTCCTTCTGGAATACTAAATTCTATATTAGCACCTTTACTCATTTCAACTTCAGTACATTTTTTTATACTTAAATATCGACGAGTACATGTTTTACCTGAGCAAGAAATAAGAACTTCAACACCACCATTATAATTTACACAATCATTAACATTTGTTTTACCAGTATAAGATATCGTTCTATCCATATCTTCATCAACAGTGTATAATCCTGTTGAACCATTAATTGTATAATAATATTTAACTACTGCAGTTGGATCAACTATATATAACCACTGATCCCAAGAAGCTCCCTCTCCTGATGCAGCACTCATTGTACTAACCCAGCTTGAGCCTTTATCTTCATTATAGCATTTACGCATTTGATCATATATATATTTTGCATCGTCTTTCATATTATCCCAAGTTTGATACTTTGAATCTCTACCAAACCTGTCATCACTAGGATAACCACTACAAGAACAAGCACTACCTGCAGAACCATGTGCATATGTCGCTCCACTTCCATAAGTAGCTGAATCCCATTTAATACATGTTTCATCCCAGTATCTATACCTACGACATCCTCCACCACAAGTACCCTTACCATTAGAACATGGACGTGTTGGATACCAAGATATACATTCGCTGCAACCATTCTTTACAGTATATTGTTTCACACTAGCTTGCTGATCTCTAGCAACTAAATATGTATTAAATGCTTTTTCTATTTCATCATTTTTTTTCTCCAAAGCGCTTGTAAATTTATCCCATTCAATCGATTTAGTTTTACACGTTCTACTACCACTTACACTATGATCGTTCCATATAAAATGTTGACCAGCTTTTACTTTGATTGTTTCAGAATTAAAAGCTCCTGTTAAATTTTCAATACAATAAACTTCACAATAATCAGATGTGATGTTACTATCAAAATAAGTGGGATCCTTAGTTTTATCTGACCATTTATGTGGATCTATGTCATAACTTGCTTGATCATCGCTAAAAACACAATACTTCCAATAATCATCACCATTTAGTTCACTTGAAGAATCATTATAAAAAACATTTTCTTGATTTATACAAGTTCCAACGTTATAACGAGGAGTACAGTCATATTTCTTTTTACCATTATTATCTTCTGGAGAACATCCTGCAGCTTTATAACTACTAAGTGTCCAAGAAGTACCAAATTGTTGATTATAAAGACTAAAACATTGATTATACAAAGAAGCATTAGCATTAACATAACTATTTGTAAAATTTTTATCTGGAAAAAGAGGTAAACTTTGGCATTTTCTTATTGTACTACTTTGATTTTGATAACTATAATATGCCGATAAACAATCATTGTAACACCTAGAAAAATTACCCGAAGATATACAACTAGTATAACATTGAGACGGATTTTTAACACTAGTAGAAGATAATTCTCCAAAATCGACATCTTCACATGTTGAAGAAGTATATTCACATTTTAACCTTTCGTATTTATCAAAATCCCAAGTTGTAACTGACCCAACAGTATCTGGTTTTGTTTCCGAAACTGTCTTAACATATTCTTTTATACTATCAACAAATGTTGTAAATAATGTTACTTTTTCTGTAAAAATTGTTTTTATATTAGCCAATGGTAATTTAAAAATTTCTTGACCTGTTGAGCTTTTGTAAGTATCATATAAACCATAACAAGTACATTCATTAATATACCAATTTTGATCGGCAACTTTTTGTTCACCATTATATGTATATTTTATACCATTAGAAACTTCTGGTAACTGAAAAACGCTAGAAATACCTCCAGATTTATAAGCATTATCCAACTTGTTCATAAAGCCATTATAATCAGACATTCCACTATTAACTTCTTCACAACTTAAATCATTCTTAAAAAGATCTCTAAAATAAATTAATCCAACCCCTACCCCCTTATTTGAATTAGGATAGCCATTTTTAAATTTTTTACTTGAAGAACAAATTTGGGTAATTGTTGAACTACCTGAAGAAGAAGCAACTTCTGTCGAAGGATTAACGTAAACTAATTTACCATTAAAATAGCTTCCTGTAGAAATGCCTGGTGCGTTAGGATATTTTTTTGCTATATCACCAGTAGTCATTGCAGCACATGGCATCATACGGCCAACTACAGAAGTAATATTAGATTTTAACATACCCGCATAATCAAGTTTAGCTAATTCATAATTAGTACCTAAATAAGTTTTATAATTATATCTTAACATTGTAAATGGTTCTACTACTATCCATAAATCATTTAACAAATCTGGATTACCTGCAATTTCCAAAATTTCTTCTTTAGATAAGCCAAATAATAAATTTAATAATTTAATAGTTCGATCATCAGAAATTGGTAATTTTTCAGTATCAGCCCAATTCCACACATCTTCAATATTCCAATTAGATAAATAACTTTGAAGTGGAACATTTAAATGAGAAAAATAACTTGCCACTGCTGATGCAGCTCCCAATCTTCCACCAGACCAAGGACTTCCTGACCAATTTTTTTGAGTTTGAACTGTTGCATTACATTTTCCCATTTCGTATTGAACTTTATTACAATTAGACCCTAAAACAATAAAATTACCATAATTAGTTAGTAATTGATAGTGAGAATCATCCGCAACAATATTATATGTTTCGCCAACTGCAGTTCCATCAGTCTTTATTAAAGAAACTCTCATTCCACGAACTGATTTTCCAACTTTAGAATTATATTGTGGCCAACAACTATGAGCAGTACAAACATTTGAAACGTTAGATGGTAAACTTTCAATATCAGTTACTGCTTTTATTGTAGGACTAAAAATTGTAAAAACTATCATTACAAAAATAAAAAACAATTTACTATTTTTCATAACATCACCTATCATCTAAGCAACATTATATCAAATAAATAAAAATTAGTAAATTGTTTTTTTATCTTCTTCTTGAAATTTCTTCTTCTTTGACATAATTTAAACTATTTTTTAATTCTTTTTCAATAATGCCTATCTTTTTACTTAATAAAGACATATATTTTTCATCTAAATAAATTGAATATTTTTCTTTTATAATTTTTTTATATCTTTCCAAGTCATCTAAAGCAATTCTTGTATCATCATCATCTTCGCTATCTAAGTTTTCTATTATAATTTTTAAATAAAAATCTAGTTTATTTTTTATTTTTCTTTTAATTATTTTTTCTATTAAAGATGGCTTAACTATTATCATCTCATTTACTTTTATACCATCATATTGATAGTTATTTTTTGGACTAAATTTATATCCATTTTGTTTGTCATAATTAACAAAAACAACTTCACCATCGTAATTTTTTTTTGAAATAAAATATTGCTTCATATTAATCTTCCTCCAACAAATCTGGTCGGCGTTCTTTAGTTCTTTTTAATTGTTGTTCATGACGCCACATATTAATATTTTCATGATGGCCAGATAATAAAATTTCTGGAACTTTTAATCCTTTGTAATCAGCTGGTCTAGTATAAGTTGGATAATCCAACAAATTATTATTAAATGAATCTTTTAAATGCGAATTCGTTTCAATTACTCCATCAATTAATCTTACTACACTATCAGTAACCACCATGCTAGCTAATTCTCCGCCTGTTAAAACATAATCACCTATAGATATTTCAGTATCTGCTAATGTTCTTATTCGTTCATCAAAACCTTCATAATGACCACAAATAATAATTAAATGTTTTTTATCTTTCAATTCATAGGCTTTTTTTTGATTATATTTTATTCCTTGCGGTGTCATTAGAATGATATATGAATCTGGTGTTTTCAAATGTTCAACAGCATCAAATATCGGTTGTGGCATTAAAACCATACCTTCACCGCCGCCAAAAGGATAATCGTCGACTTTTTTATGTGGATCTTTAGAATAATCTCTAATATTGTGAATATTGATAATTACTTTTTTATCATTAATAGCTCTTTTAATAATTGATTCAGTTAAAAAATTATCAAACATATTTGGAAATAAAGTCAAAATATCAATTTTCATCTAATAAACCTTCAATTACATTGATGTATAATATTTTTTTATCTAAATCAATTTTTTCAATAAATTCATCAACAAATGGTATTAAATAATTTTTATTTCTATTTTTAACAACTAAAATTTCTTGTTTATTTTTAATTATACTACTAACTTTACCAATTAATTTATCATTATCATAAACTTTTAATCCAATTATATCTTCATCGACATAACCATCAATATCCAACTCTTCTCTTTTGACGAATACTTCATCACCCTTAAATATAATTGCATCATTTATATCATTTATATCAGTAAATTTAACCATATCATAATTTTTATGTTTGCGATAACTATCAATTAAAACTTTTTGTTTTCTTTTGCCTAAATAAAGTTTATTTCCTTTATAAAAAACCTTATCTTTATATTTAAAATCAGATACAATTCTTAATTCACCTTTAATACCATGTGTATTTACTATTTCACCAACATAAACCATAAAAATCCCTACTTATCTAATTCATACAAAATAATACTAGTCGCTACACCGACATTTAAACTTTCACATTTATCATTCATATCAATATATATAAATTCATCACATAATTCACTGCTTAATTCACTGATGCCATTTCCTTCATTGCCCATTATTATAACAAATTTAGAAACTTTTTCAATAGTTTTTAAACTTTTTCCATGAGTTACTTTTGTCCCATATATTTTATAACCATTATCCTTTAATTTTGGACCAAATTCATTTATATCAGCAATAACTATATTTAAATGAAATATTAATCCTTGACTTGCTCTAATTACTTTTGAATTGTATAAATCAACACAATCTCTACTTAAAATTAGTGTATCAATATTAAAAGCAACACAACTTCTAATAATTGTTCCTAAATTTCCTGGATCTTGTATACAATCTAAATATACAATTCTATCACCTTGAATTTTTCCTTCTTTTTTATTACAGATACCTATTACATTAGTAGGTGTTTCTAATTCACTTAAATAATTTTTAACATTATTTGTCATATAGCAAGTCATAACATCTAAAGGTAATAATTCATTTTCTTCTAATAACATTTCTTTTAAATATCCTGTTTTATATGCTTCTAAAACTAAATGCTTACCTTCAACTAAAAACAATCCTTTTTTATCACGATATTTTTTATTATGTAATTTTTTTAAATCTTTTATTTTATTATTATCAATAGAGCTATATAACATAATAATCACCTTAATAATGATATCAAAAATAAGCAAAAAAGTAAATTATTTTTGCTTATTTTAAAATATAAAATTGCTTATTTTAAAATATAAAATATTTATCTATTTATTATCTTTTCAACTACTTTTCTAATATCCCGTTCATTAAATGGTTTTCTTAAAACATCAACTATTTTATAATCAAATGACTTTTTAACAATATCATCGTTACCAACACCTGTTATTATAGCAACTGGTATTTTTTCTAATAAATTATTTCTTTTCATATATTCTAATACAACAAAACCATTAACGTTTGGCATATTTAAATCTAATAACATACCAATTAATTTATCGTTGTTTAATTGTTTAACAGCTTCCATACCGTCTTTAGCAACAACAACATTAAATTCATTATTAAATATTTTTTTTATAAAACTACTGATTACTTCTGAATCATCTACTACTAATATTGTTTTATCTTTAACAACATTAACTTCTTCTTTTTTAACTGTTTCCTTACCAAAATATTCTCTTACTATATTTAGTATTCTATCTGTTTCATTCATCAACTCGTCAAAATGATCATAAACATAGTAAATATGATTAGCTTTACTTTCTAATTCGTGGTTATAAGATAATTCAGCTAATTTATCAAAGCCAAAGTATTTAGCATCACTTTTTAAAGAATGGACTAGTATAGCATAATTAGCCATATCAGCAATTTCTTTATATTTTTTAATATTACTTATTTTTTCATCTATTTCACCTAAAAATGTTTCTAATGTTTCATTATATGTATCCATATCACCAAATAACTCTAAACTTTTTTCAACATTAACACCATTATTTTTTAAAATATTAACATCTTTCATACCATCACCTATAATAAGTATATCATATTTTTTACTTATTTTATATTATTTACACATATTTTTAATAATTCTTCTAACGAAGCAACTGGTTCTTCATTATAATCTAATTTATATAACCAATCTAAATATTTTATTTTTTCAGCATCATTTGGTCTACCATAGACTACTTTACCACTATGTAACCAATAACCAAATTCGACATTTGTTGTAAATGCCGGCATATCAGGTAAATGTCTAGGTATCCAAAAAGCAATTATAGTAGCATTAGTTAGACCAATTCTTTCCCACATCGCTTGATCAACATAATCAGTTTTTGGTTTCCAAGTTGAATATTCTGGAACATAAACAACTCCATCAAATCCTAATCTTTCTAATATTTTAATTGCTTCATTTCGCCAAGATGTTGCATTTTTATCTCTAGGAGTGGGACCAGCTAAAAATATTGATTTCTCACTAGTTATAATTTTTTCATCTGAATAATTTACTATCATTTTATATCTCCTTCATAATTCCATATTCCTAATTTACCTTTTACTTTAATCGGATTAATTATCTTTATATCATCTAATATCCAAGCATATCTACCAATTTCATATCTGCCACAAATAAGTTCTTGATAACTAACATTTTTAATAAATTCATCGTCCATATAAATACAATCTTTTAAACAAGCTTTACAAATTACATAACCACAATGCATATCTAAATTTTCAAATAATTTAACCAATTCTTTTCTTTCAAAGATATCTTTTTTTATTTTAGATATCGACGCTTGAATATATATTTCGCCACGATAGTTTGTTTTCCAACTTCGCGTTTCAATATGTTTTACCCCATTCATAATAAGTGTTGCAAAAGGCTCTTTAATCGTTAATACTTTCAAATTATCTCACCATCTTAATTATACCACAAAAAAGAAGATATTTAATCTTCTATTCAACTGATTTCAATGATTCAATCATATCTATTTTTTTAAGCGAAAAATGCGTTACTACTTGAACTAAAACCGTAAAGAATATCATAATTAAGAATGTATAAACAAAACTTAATTTATTAATATTTTTAACAAATAATATTTCATCAGTTTCAGCAATCGTCAATACAAAACTATTTAAAATGACTCCCAAAACTAAACCAATTATTATGCCAAGTGAAGTTAGTATTAATGTTTCCCGATAAACATAAGTTGATACTTCTCTATCTTTAAAACCTAATACTTTTAAAGTCGCAATTTCTCTTTTTCTTTCATTTATATTGATTGTTGTTAAATTGTATAGAACAATAACCGTTAGTAAACTAGAAGAAATAATAATTAAATAAACTATGTTATTCATACCACTTATAATATCATTAAACACATCTAAACTATCAGTTGTAAATTGAATATTACTAAAATATTCTGTGTCCATTAAAGTAGTAGCTAAAGATTCTGAAACATTAGTAATAATTGTATTATAAGTTATTTCATTAAATATTTTATTATAGTAATTACTACTCATATAAATATAACTATTGACATAATTTTCACATATACCTTCAACTTTTAAAATAAATAATTCATTTTCACTATTTCGAATACTAATTGACTTACCTACGGAAGCATCTAATAATTCAGCCATCTTAGAAGTTATAATAATACCATTATCAGATAATTCTAATTTGTTACCATTTAAATCATTTATTTTGATATAATTATCTACTAAAGATAAATCTTCAAAAGCTAATAAATAAGTATCAATATTTTTATTATCAGCATTAAAAGTAAATGTTTCCATATGGGTATATAATAAATTATTTATATTATTATCATTTAATACTTTATTTATATCTTCATTAATAGTAGTTTGTTCATCATTTAAAATAAGCATTGTATCATATAAATGAATTTTATCATATTGTAAACTAACTAGTGAACTAACGCTATCTCTTATTCCAAAACCAGTCAACAATAAAGCGGTACAACCTGATATTCCTAATAAAGTCATAATAATTCTTTTTTTATATCTAAACAAATTTCTAATCGTAACTTTCCAAGTAAACGATAATCTTTTCCAAATAAATTTAATTTTTTCTAACAATACTTTTTTACCTTTTTTTGGAGCTTCTGGTCTTAGTAAAGCGGCCGGAACATATTTAAAATCTTTTAAAACAGTTAACAATGTTACAACAACCATTAATGAAATAGTTACTAAAATAATTGAAACACAAGGTATAACTTCGGCATATGTTTTTAATTCAGGTATGACAAAGTTAGCTTTATAAACACTATATAATATATGTGGTACATAAGCATAACCAATTGATAATCCAATAGATAAACCTATTGATGTAGCAATTAAAACATAAAATAAATAACTCAAAACAATTTTAAATTTATTGATTCCTAAAGATACATAAGTTCCAATTTCACCGCGTTCTTCTTCGATCATTCTCGTCATCGTATTTAAACTCATTAAAAATACAACTAACATAAAAAATATTGGAAATACTGCAGCAATGGCATCTATTTTAACTGCACTTTCATAAAAATTAGTATAACCACTATTATCTTCTCTTGATAACAAATACCATTTTGGTTTTTCAATATTGTTTAATTCTTCTTTAGCATCGTTTATTTCATTTTCTGCTTTAGTTATTTCTTCAATATATTTGTTGTAATTTTCTTCATATTCTTTATAACCATCTTCTAATTCTTTTGAAGCTTCATCTAATTCATCATATTTTTCATTGATAATACTTGCTTGTTTAGCAAATTCAGTATTCCATAAATCGATATTCTTATTTAATTCTTCTTCTTGTTTTATTAATTCTTCTTTGGTATTTATTAATAATTCTAAATTAGTTTTATTTTCTTCTAATATTTTTAATTGCGTACTATAAGTTAGATATTCTTCACTACTTGGATCTAATGTATTTAATAAATTATTTAAATTAGTAATTTGTTCATTTAATAAATTTAAATTAGATTCTAATTCACTTTCTTTTAAATTATATTTTTTTAAAGCATTATTATATTCTTTTTTAGCGCTTTCTAATTTACTATTAGCATCATTAAAGGTCCTTTCCATCTCTTTATTAGTTTTATCTAATTCTTTTTTACCATTATCTAATTCATCATAACCATCTTCAATTTTTTGTTTATTTTCATCTAGTTCTTTTAAAGCATCTTCTAATTTTTTACCATTCGTTTCTTTTTCATTTAATAATTTTTCTTCGGCTTCATTAATAATATCCATAGCCTCTTTTAAAATTTCTTCATAACGAATTGTCTCTCTAATTGGCTTTAATTCTTTTAGTTTATTTTCTAATGTATTAATTACTACTTTATAATCATCTAAATAAGAAGTTTTATCGACACTATTTTTATCGATTATATAAATTTCTGTATAATATTCGATATCAAAATTATCGATTGGAATATAAATAAATGTATCTAATTTACCATCGCCAATACTAGATATTCCTTTTGATTTGTAAGTATATAATGAACTCGTAACTGTACCAGATACTGTATATTCTTTAACCTTTAAATTATCACTATCAATTACTATTTTATCGCCAATATTATAAGTACCATCTTCAACTAAACATTCATTATCATTCGGCATACTACCACTTACTAAATTGACTTTATTAATTTCTGTAATAGCGTGAATTCTCGTTACATCCCCATCCAATAATATATCAAACGAATAAGATGGCACAACTATTAAATCTGATGATATTTCTTTAATCGATTCAACATCACCAGCAGTTAACCCCATTGTACTTATTATTTTATAATCCATTAAAGACGTTTCATCATAGTATTCGTCCATCGTTTTTATCATATCGGTAGCAGCTTCTCTAATACCAGAAAAAAAAGCACTTCCCAACATTACAATAAAAATTAAAGATAAAAATCGACCTAATGATTTTTTTATTTTTCTTAAACTATTTTTAAATATCATTACCAATCGATCTCCTCAACTAATTTAGGATGTTCATTAATAATAATATCTTTAACAGTACCATTTTTAATTTTAATTACTTTATCGGCAATATCAGATATAATCGCATTATGAGTGATTATTATTGTAGTCATTTTAGATTTATGACAAGTTTTTTGTAATAGTTCTAATATTAATTTACCAGTTTTTGAATCTAAAGCGCCTGTTGGCTCATCACACAATAATAATTTAGGATTTTTAGCTAAAGCTCTAGCAATACTTACTCTTTGTTGTTCGCCACCTGATAATTGAGCAGGAAAATGATTAATTCGATCTTCTAAACCAACACTTTTTAAAGTTTCTTCACTATCTTTAGGCTTTTTACAAATTTGACTAGCTAGAGAAACATTTTCTAAAGCTGTTAAATTACCAACTAAATTATAAAATTGAAAAACAAAGCCAATATCATATCTTCGATAGTTAGTTAATTGTTTTTTATTGTATTTTGATATATCCTTACCATCAATTATAATACTTCCACTATCAGTTGTATCCATACCACCTAAAATATTTAAAACAGTTGTTTTTCCAGCACCAGAAGGGCCTAATATAACAACTAATTCCCCCTTTTCTATTTCAAATGATATATCTTCGATTGCTTTAATTAATACTTCCCCCATTTTATATGTTTTACTAATTTTTTTTACTTCAATATATGCCATACCATCACCTTAATATTATTATACCTTTTTTATGAATTTTAAACAAGAAAAAAACTGAAATTAATTCAGTTTAAATCATCATATTAGCAATAACAGAAACAACTATTACAATACCAAAAATAATTAATAGATATTTATATATGTATTTTACCCATTCTTTATATGGTACTTGTAAATAAGATAATCCAGCTATTAAAAATATACTAGTTGGAGCTATTAACATAACCAAACCATACATTGTTTGGAACATTAAAGCAACTATTTGAATAACATTTTCATCGAATACACTAAAAGGACTAGACATTGTTGCAACCAAAGTGTAAAAATCATTATAAAAGAAACTAGAAACTAAAGTTGAAACTGTTGTTCCTGCAAGATTAAAGTCCTCACCAACAAATTGATTAACAATAGTATTTACAAAATCAGCACCTGACATATTTAAAATTGCAGTAAACACAATACAAGACAAACTTGCATAAACTGCTGGAGCAAGCATTTCTTTCATACCTTTAACAAATCCATCAATTGCATCAGTAAATTTTATGCTATAAATCCATGTAATAACTAATGATACGATTACTAACACAGTTATTATATCATAATTACCCCATAAACCTAAAGCAGAAGCTCCACCTAAAATATTAGAAAAAATTTCATAATTTCCTATTTTAGCACTCATTAATGATTCATGGAAATCTTCTAATACTGAAATATTGAATGTATAAGTTAAATTATAAACACCAATCATTAATAAAATAATCATCATAACAGTAATTATTATTAATGGTAATGTTCCTTTATCACTTCTTACTTCATTATATAAAGGAATATCAATTTTTTCTTCCTTAATTTCAGCAGGTTTTTCTTTACCTTTTTTTGATTTTACTTCAACATTTTCTTTTTTAAATACACTTTTTTTACTAATTAATATAACAAATAATGCAGTTATAATGATTAGCAAAATTACTCTTATTAAAATTAATGTTGTCATAGTAAAATTGTTAACTATTTGGCCAAATACAATTGTTAAATATCCCCAAGTACCAAAACCGATAGTTGAACCAATTTGTCCAACTAACATAGCACCTATTGTTGATGCTAATGCATTTATTTTACTATACCCTAATTTTAATAAAACAGCTACAAAAAATGGCACTAAAATCAATATAACATTAAGTGTTCCTACTAAAGAAGATAATAATGCAAATAACGCAACAGTAATAATCATAAATTTTTTACTATTGTTTTTATATTTTTTTGCAAGTCCTTCAACTAATTTAGTATAAACACCTGTCTTGTTTAGCACTCCATAAAAGCCACCAATAGCTAAAAATAACAATACATATTGAATAAATGTAGCTACTGAAATAAATGGCAATCTAACTAAATCATATAATCCTAATGGAGCTGCTGCTTCAGTAGAACTATAAATTCCGCTAGAATAACTACCAGCTGGTATAACCCAACTCATTAAAAATACAACTAAAAATGTTATTCCTAATACTTTTAATAAATCATATTTCTTCATTTTCACTTACCTCCAAAATAATTATAATAAAAAAAAACAATTATTACAAGGAAAATACCAAAATTTCACAATATTTTTACAAAGTGATATAATTTTAATGGTGATTTTATGAATTTTAAATATTCAAACACGAACAAAAGATATCATACCTTGGATTATTATTATAAAAATAAATTTAATGATAAAATAATTAAAATTAGTTTAAATGCTGGATTTAGCTGTCCTCATTTAAAAAATGGGGGATGTATTTATTGTAGTAATTTAGGAAGTGGCGAATATGCTGGAAATGTCAACGATGATTTAGTTACTCAATTTATGCAAGGAAAAAAATTAATGAATAAAAAATGGCCTAACGGTAAATATATTGGATATTTTCAAGCAAGAACTAATACTTATGCTCCAGTATCAATATTAAAAGAAAAATATGAAACTATCTTAAATCTCAAAGATGTAATCGGTCTTGCCATAGCAACAAGACCTGATTGTATATCAGATGAATGTCTAAATTATCTAGAAGAATTAAATAAAAGAACATTCTTAACCATCGAATTAGGACTACAAACAATTCATGAACAAACAACGAAGTTAATTAATAGAGGACATGATTTAAACTGTTTTGTTAGTATGGTAAATAAACTAAGAGAAAAAAATATTAATGTTGTCGTTCATATAATAAATGGTTTACCATACGAAACAAAAGAAATGATGATAGAAACGGTAAAATTTTTAAATAAATTAGATATTCAAGGAATAAAAATTCATATGTTAAGCATTTTAAAAAATACAGAAATGGAAAAATTATATGCTAAAGAAAAATTTAAATTATTACAAGAACAAGAATATATAGAAATTGTTTGTGAACAATTAGAATATTTAAGACCAGAAATAGTTATTCATCGATTAACTGGTGATCCAAAACTTGATGACTTAGTTGCACCAAAATGGTTAACTAAAAAAATTTCTGTATTAAATGGTATCGATAAATATATGAATAAAAAAAATATTGTGCAAGGTGATAAATTATATGATTTTAAAAATTGATATGTGAATTTTATCTAAATTATAGTATAATTTTTAAAATTAATTAAAATAATTTTAAAAATTGGTTAAAAATATTAGCCTAATTTTGAAATTTGTTCATTTGATTTTATTTATTTTTTAAGTATAATCTTATTCAAGGAGGAGATTATATGGAAAATTTTATTCAAAAAAAGAAAAATTTAAATGAAAAGGAAATTAATGAATTACTATATTACTATGAACAAGGCATAAATATAGGCAAAGAAGAAATAATCTTAAAAGTTATTAATAACATGATTAATTTAAATTTTGATGTTGATATAATTTCAAAAATTTTAAATATTAAAAAATGTAACATTAATAATTATTTAAATTAAAAAGACCTAATCAGGCCTTTTTATTGTTTTTTTTCAACGAACCAAACGCCACTAACATCACAACTACTACTAGCAGGAGCTGGATTTGGCATGTCTAATTTTATCATAACTGGTACTTTAAACGCAGAACCAAAAGCAATACAATTACCTGGTTGCAAAATTCGTAAACGTTTTATAATTTCGTTTGTTATATTGGGTACCATTTTTCTTATATATTCAACATCTACTGGATGTAACATTTTAAATATTAAAAAATTATTACATTGTGATAATGATGTTTCAGATAATTCACTAGGTCTTTGAGAAATTAATCCTAATAGCACGCCATATTTTCTTCCCTCTTTAGTAATTCTTTCGAATATATTATATCCTAATAATTCGACATCAATATCATTTTGAACATATCTATGAGCTTCCTCTAGTATTATATGAAATGGTAAAGTTGCTCTTCTATCTAATGCTTTAGCATAGTCAAACAACAATTTTGAATATATTTTCGTCAATGTCTTAGCAAATCTATCATCAACATAATTTATATTAAAATTAATTATTTGAGCTTTTCTTCCATTAGGTGCAGTTAAAAGTTCCCTTATATAATCTTCTTTGGTAATAAATTTATCATATTCAAAATATTTTTTATAATCACTATTAACTAATGAATGTAATCTAATTTTTAAAACATTTGATTCATTATAAACCTTTTCACTATTGAGTATTCCTTCACTAATTAAAGCAAATTCAAAGGCTTTTTCTAAATCTTCCAATCCGTACATAAAATCACCTTCAGGCAATTTTAATTCCAAATCATTTTGAACAAATTTTTCAATAAATGTTGTTAATAATTCCATTTCTCTAATTTTACCAGATGCATCAATTAATAAACATTGTTTTAATGGCCTAGTATACCCAGGTTGGAATATTGGTGTTTCCAAATTCAATTCTGGAGTATTATAAAATGACAAAATAGAAAAGATTTGATCTCTTATTTGAGCTGGTGGATTACCACTAGCTAAAATATCTAATAATGATCTTGCTATAATATCATTTTGATGTTTTACAACATCAGCACCATTTCTAGCAAATATATTAACAAGTTTTAACGCTTTTTCGATTATAGGTAATTGTGAAGAACTAGTTGCATTTAAAAGAAGCGCCAAATCATCAACTCCAAGTAACCAAGCAGGAATTCTTAAAACTTCTGTTTCACTAAAATGTGTATTTGTAGTATAGGCTTTAAAAGAAATTTCATTACTAACAATATTTTTAAACGCATTATGATATTCACCATAGGCATCAAATATAAATAAACTTGCTCGATATGGTATAAATCTTTTTTTATCAAATACATTTTGAATAATTCTTGCTACACCACATGATTTACCAGAACCTGTTGAACCTAATATTGCAAAATGATTACTAAAAAATTGATTAATATTAGCACCTATTTTAACACCTTGATAAACAGGACTAGTTCCAAGATAAATATCTATATTTTCTTTATAATTTTCAACACCAATTATCATTGGTATTTTTTCCTTTGAAATTAATTTAACAACTGAACTAAATGAAGGTTTAACAATAACACCAAAAACAAATTTATTATCAATTATTTCCCCTAATAAATTAATATGAGCTACATTATTTTCAATATCAATAATCTCCCCTACTAATTTTCTATTATTATCTTCCATAATTACGTGAACATTAATTAAATTTTCAAATTTATTAATATCAATAGCTAATTTTAATAATACTTCATTTTCTACAATTCCTATAATTTGTCCCAACATTTTATCCCTCCAATTATAATATAATTATACAATTTTTTTATACAAAAGAAAATAGTTTAAATGAAATTTATTAAAAATAAAAAGGTAATTACTTTATTATAAAGCTAATACCTTTTTTTTCATTGTTAACATTTATTTCATACCCTAATAAATTAAGGGTTTTTTTTACAATCGATAAACCTAAGCCAAATTGTCCTTTTATCCCTTTTTTGTAAGGAGTAAATATATTATTTAGGATATCAGGATCAATATGTGGGCCATCATTATATAGTGTAATTTTATTATTTTTAATTGTTATTTTAATTTCTTTAATAGCATATCTCATAAAATTGTTTAACAAATTATCAATTATTGCTTCCCACATATCTAAAGTACCATTAAATATTGTCTTACCTGAAATATTAATGATAAATTCGACATCTGGTCTTTGAATCTTAAATTTATTAACGCTACTTTCAATAATCGGTTTTATATCAATTTTCTCATCTTTTTTTTCAATATCTTTGAGATATACTAATTTATTTAAGTATAAAAGGGAGTGTACTTTTATTTCGAGTTTATTTATTTGTTCTTTAATAATACTTCCGCCAGTTGTTGGATCCATAATTCCATCCTCAATGGCTTCAATATGAGATTTTATAACAGTAAGTGGAGTTTTAAAATCATGAGAAATATTTTGATACATTTGATTTTTATATTCTTCTTGTTTTTTTAAGGTAGCTTTCATATCATCGATTGCTTTATTCAAAGTACTCAATTCATCGTCTACCATATAATCATATTTATCAATATAATCATCGTTATCTAAGTTATCAACTTTTTCTTTTAGATGATATATTTTAGTTACAATTTGATTTGCCCATAATATAATAATACCAATTGTTATTAATAAAGTACCAATTATTACTGGAAGTAAAGTTTTCATAATATCAGCCCTTATTTCCAGTAAATAATCGTTATTAGTAATAGCAATTTTATTAATATACTCGGTATCAATATTATAGTAATAATATGTTTTACCTAAATAAGTAAATTTGCCATATTCATTATCTATTCTATCTAATATTTGCTTAGTATCAATATTAATGATATCCTTTAAGTTTTCAGATACTATTATTTTGTCATCAACAACATATAAATAAGCAATATCATCAAATTCTACTTTATCAATGTTACTTTCAATCAACTCTAGTGGTTGTTTTAAATATTGATATATATTTTTTTCATAGATAGGGAGTAAAAGTTTTGGGAGGAGTAAGCCCAAACTTATAAATATAATTCCACAAATAATAACTGCTAAAGAAACTAATTGTCTATATAGTGTTGTTCTAATCATGTTAAACGATAACCATAGCCATATATAGTATTAATATTTATTTTTGGCATTTTCTTTCTTAATCTTCTAATTAAATCATCCACTACTCGGTCACTACCAAAGTAGTCTTCCCCCCAAATGATATTTAAAATATCATCACGACTGAACGACTTTCCTTTATTACTTAAAAACATATATAATAAATCAAATTCGAGAGTCGTTAAATTAATTTCTTTGCCATTATGTAGAACTATTCTTTTATCAACATCGATTTCATAACATTCATACTTAATTATATTAGAATTTGTATAAACTCTTTTAAATATATTGTTGATTCTTAACATCAATTCTTTTGGCGAATATGGTTTAGCGATATAATCATCACTACCTAACTCTAAACCTAAAATTTTGTCCAAATCTTGGTCACGAGCTGAAGTGAATATTACGGGAACATTTTTATCTAAACTTCTTATTTTTTTAATTAAATCATATCCACTGATTGAATCTCCTAACATAATATCTAAAACCCAAAGGTCTATCTTTTCTTTGCCTATATACTCTAAAGCATCATTTCCTTTATAAAATTGGATTACCTCATATCCCTCTTTTTCCATATAGGACTTTATTAAATTATTTAAAGATATTTCATCTTCTACTAAACAAATCTTATACACATTAATCACCTATTTTTAGTATAACATAAATTTCTTCATATACCACCTTCTTTCAAACTATTTTTTTATTTTTCTATATCTTCATCTATCACCTCCGACAAATTAAGTATATAAAATAAATGTGGTAATAATTTGATAAAAAAGTGGGAAAATATGGTAATTAGATATTTTCGGTATAATTACAGCCTTTTTCATAATTAGTGCAACCGATAAAATCATAATTTTTCTTTCTGCTATGTTTAACAATTAAATATCCATCACATTTAGGACATTTCTTAATTTCCTTTTTATATTTTAAATTATTCGTTTTAAAATTACATAATTCTTTATCATTAGTACAAACATATAAATTATTTATTTTAAAACCACTATATTTTTTTACTAAAGGATACCCACACTTAGGACATCGCTGGGGCTTTTTAGATAATTTTATTCCCGTCTTATTATATAGATAAACATTATCATATTTAACAATTTCTAAAATAAAATCAGATGGTTTATTAACTGGCGTTAAAATATAAACTTTATTTTTTGTTCTCGTTAATGCGACATAAAATAATCGTCGTTCTTCTGCATATAGGTAAGAATCATCAGTAACATTAATAATTTTCATAATCGGATCATCTTTTATTTGAGAAGGAAAGCCATAAGTTCCATCATCGCCATTTAAGATAATAACTTGATCATAACCTAATCCTTTTGAAGAATGAGCCGATAAAAAATCAATATCAAAATTAGGAAATTTTTTAGATTTTATTTTATCATTACTTATTTCATAAAAATCATCACTTAATAATAAAAAATATTTTTCAAAATTATAGCGACCAATAAACAATATCTTTTGCTTACTACCAAATTTATTTTCGATATCTTTTAAACATTTATTTAACATTTTTATTTTATTTTTTAATTTACTATGACTATCATCATAAGTTATTACCATTACTGGATTATTAAGTTTTTTAGGAGATATCAATTGCTTTTTAAATTGTTTATTATTAGTCATAACAAATTTACCAGCAATATTTATTAATTGTTGACTATTACGATAAGTATGAGTAATTTTAAGTAAAGATGCATACCCCATTAATTCTTTAAATTCAGTAAATAATGATATATCACTACCTGCAAAAGCAAAAATACTTTGAAAATCATCTCCAACAGCAATTATTTTAGCATCACTTACTTCACTTATTTTCTTAGTCAAATTAAATCGTTGCATTGATATATCTTGATATTCATCGATAATAACATATTTATAATTTAATTTAGTATTATCTAATTTATAATACGCCTCATTTATCATATCTTCAAAATCGATATAATTATTTATTTTTAATCTCTCTTGATAGTAATCATATACGCCTTCAACAAAATTTAAAAATAAATTAGTTCGCTCATCATTATAAATATATTTTAATTTAGCAAAATCTTCTTTTGTATATCCTTTAATTTTAAATCCTTGAATAAATTTTAAGCAAAAAATAATAAACCTAGCATAATAGACATCTTTTGATGTTTCAACTAATTTTGTATATATTTCGTAATCATTTTTTGGTTTTAAAATAATATTATGTTTTAATAATTGTTCTTTTAAATCACTCAATAAATCTTTATTTGAATAAGTTTCAATTAAGGTTGTATTATTTAATTTATGAATTTTTCTTTTATTATTAATTTGATATTTATATTTTAAACTATTAACATAACCATATAATTTGTTATAACCAGTTTTATTTAAACTATAATGTTCTAAATAAAATACTCTTTCACCTTGATAAATTGTAAAATCTGGTAAATAAGTTTTACTTTTATTTAATTTTGGATAAGGTTTTTCATATTCATATTCTATATTATTTAAATATAAAAAATTAGCAATCATCACTTCTTCATTAGATTTTAAAAACTCTCCTAAAATAGTATATCTTTTATTAGTTCTTTCATCGATTACTTGTTTATTATATTCGTTTAAACGTGATTTTAAAGTTATATAATCAGTTCTTTTTTTATAATTAAAATAATCATTTAAGCTATTAAAATTTAAAGCAAATAAAGGTATATCAAAATAAAAGACAAAAAATTTTAAAAATTCTTTTAATTTTTTATTATCATTACATAATTTTTTATCAAAATAATCTTTTATTAAATTATAAGAACTAGTTAACACTTTTAAATGTTCATCAGTATTATTTTTTAATATTTCCACACCAAATTTATGAAATGTACAAACTAAGGCTGGTATTTTAAAATCTTTATTAATTCTTTGTTTTAACTCGGATACTGCTTTATTAGTATAAGAAATTAATATTATATCTTTAGGATCAACTTTTTTAATATCAACTAAAAATTTAACTTTTGCAGCCATGGTTGTCGTTTTACCCGCACCTGCTCCTGCGATTATTAAATTATAATCTTCATCAGTTAATATTGCTATTCTTTGTTCTTCATCTAATATAATATTATCATCGATTCCCTTATACATATTATCAAAGTAATCTTTATATTTAATTAAAGCTTCTTTAATATAATTTTCATTATGTGTTTTTACTTTATCATAATTTAAATTATATTTTTTTATATCTTTAACTGAAATATATTCAAAAGGCATAACATCACCAACGTTATTATATATTAAAAAAGCAAAATAAGCAAAAAATGCACAATATTTTAAAAATACTGCACATTTTTATCTTTTTAATCCCTTAATTTTGCACAATCATTGTGCACTTTTAAAATAAATATTATTTTCTTTTTCATATCCTAAATTAGTTATATCACCATGCCCTGGATATAACATAATATCATCAGGATATTGTTTTATTTTATTAATTGACGCAAACATATCAAAATTATTGCCATTTTCTAAATCGGTTCGTCCAATTGAATCTTTAAATATAAAATCACCAACAAACATTATTTTTTCTTTTTCAAAATAAATTGTTATACAAGTGTTATCGTGTCCTTTAGTATGAATAATTTTAAATTTAAATTTATCAATATTATATTCTTTTTCTTCTAGTTTGTAATCTATTACTTTTACGTTATATTTATCAATTAATTTGTTTAAAGCACCGATATGATCAAAATGATAATGAGTAATAATGATTCCAACTGGCTTTAAATTATCTATTTTATTTATTATTTTGTCTATTTCATCGCCTGGATCAATTATTAAGCATTTATCATCAATACTTACAATATAACAATTGGTTTCTAAATACCCAACTTCTACTTTTTCTATTTTCATTTATAGCTCCTTTTTCATTCCATATATTTCTACTTCATAGCCTAATTTCTTATATAAATTTAAAGCCTCTACATTATCTTTGAATACTGCTATTTCGACAATATCTATGTCATTTTCATAACAATAATCATAAAATTTATTTATTAATTTTTTAGCAATACCCATATTTCGATATTTGTCTAACACATATAAAGCATCAATATATATAACATTTTTATAAGCTAATTCGCCTTTTTTATATTTTATATAACCATAAATAAATCCAACTGGTATGTCATCTTTGTAAGCCAAAAATAATATATCTTTATCAATTTTGTCTTTATAATAATTATCTACTATAAATGATGGTTTTATATTTTTATCAAATCTTCGTTCTGATTGAATTAATTTAGTTAATAAATCATCACATTCTTTAGCTATTTGATAGTCAACTACTCTTTTTATTTCAATCATTTTTATCTTCCTTTATAATTGCATCTTTAAATATAGCTTTAATTATTTTTTCTTTTAAATCAATTGGAATAGGACTACCTGCTGCATTAAAGTGTCCCCCACCATTATATTTTTTAGCTATAACACTTAAATCAACTTTATTATTACCCCGATAACTAATACTTTTATCGACATTAATTAATATTACATAATCTAAATAATCATATTTATTAACCAGATAATTACCTAATTCACTCATATTTCGTTCCGCAAAAACTACGCCTACTTTTTTGTTATCTAATGTTATTTCGATAATTTCTTTTTCTTCAACATATCTTTTTATTCTTAATTTTTCTAAATTAATTAAATTTAAATCTTCATCACTATATAATTCTTTATCATTAATTATTACATTATAAAATTTGTCGATAAATAATTCTCTTCCATATATTTTAAATAATACTTCAATATTATTGGCTTCTTCTTTACTAGTAATACTAAAATCATAAGTATCCATCGTTCTTACGTGTTCAACTAATTTTTTTGCTACATCTTTATTTAATAATTCATTATTATATTTTTCTAACAAATATTTATAATATAATGATGTCCCTGATTGTTTAATATCATCAAAATCAACGACTTTAATAAAAGGATATTTATTCATATTGATATTACTTAAATGATGATCAAATACTAAAACATTTTTATTGTTATTTAAAATATAATCTGCTGTTTCTTCACTTATGTTTAAATCAACTATAATCATTTCTTTATCGATATTATCCATCACATATTTATCTACTTCATCGATATCAGATAATATATATTCAAATTTATCAAATACCAATTTAGATAAAATAATAGGCGTAATACCATCTGGATCAGCTTTATGACTAATTATTAACATTTAATACCTCCTTTACTGGACCATATGTTTTTCGATATCCATCTATCAAGCCATATTTATGAATCGCTTCAATATGTTTTTTCGTAGGATACCCCTTATGAGAAGCAAACCCATACATCGGATATTTTTTATCAAATTCATACATCATACTATCACGAGTTACCTTAGCAACAACACTAGCAGCAGCAATCGAAATACTTTTAGCATCCCCTTTTATAATACTAGTAGTTGGAATATCTAAATTTATCGGCATAGCATCAATTAAAACATGTTCTAAATTGATTTGTTCTCTTACTTTATTTATCGCTATAATCATCGCTTTTCTACTTGCTTCATAAATATTTATCTCATCAATTTCTTCTGGTGAAACAATACCTATTCCATACGCTACACAATTATTAATTATATAATCATAAAAGATATTTCTTTTTTTCTCAGATAATTTTTTAGAATCGGTTAATCCCTCTAATATAAAATCTTTAGGGAGTACGACACAACTAGCAACAACTGGTCCAATTAAAGGGCCCCGCCCTACCTCATCAACACCACCGATATATTTAATACCTTTATCATATAATTCGTTTTCATATTCATATAAATTCATTTTATTCACCATTTTTATTATATCATTTAAAGAAATTTTTTTAAATGTAAAATTTTTAATTTTTTTAAATTTTACTATTACACGAATTTTTTTTTGTGCTATAATTGGTAGGTCGCAAAAATTTAGAAAGAAGGAGTAAAATGAAAAAATTAGATTTAGAAAATGAAAAAATTGGGAAACTTTTAATAGCGTTTGCTATACCTTGTATTATTAGTATGCTTATTAATTCAGTTTACAATATTGTCGATCAAATATTTATTGGTCAAGGGGTTGGAACACTAGGAAATGCTGCTACTAATGTTATATTTCCTTTAGTTATTATGTGTAGTGCGGTAGCATCTTTAATTGGTAATGGTGCGGCTTCTAATTTTAGTTTAAAGTTAGGTGAAAAAAACTTAAAAGATGCTAAAAAAAGTTTAGGTGGTGCTATTACATTATTATTTATTGTTTCAATCATTATCGCTATTTTAGGGGAAATATTTTTACCTATTTTAGTTAATGTTTTTGGTTGTACACCTAATGTATATGATTATGCTATTACATATGGAAGAATTATTTTAATAGGAGCACCTTTTATGATAATTTATACAGGATTAGCTTCTATAATAAGAGCTGATGGTTCACCAAAATATTCTATGAACTGTTTAGTTATCGGCGCAATTATAAATATTGTTTTAGATTATATATTTATTTTAATATTTAATATGGGTGTTGCTGGTGGTGCTTTAGCGACTATAATTGGGCAGTTTATATCTTTAATTATAGCTTTAATATATATCCCAAAAATTAAATCCGTTAAATTAACTAAAGAAGATTATAAGTTAGATAAATCTATTTTTAAAACTTTGGGTTTAGGTTTATCTAGTTTTATAACTCAAATGACAGTTTTAGCCTTATTTGTCGTTATGAATAATTTAATGACCATCTTTGGCGCTAGTAGTAAATTTGATAGTGATATACCATTATCAGTTTATGGTATTGTATCAAAAGTAAATAGTTTATATATTTCAACTATTTTAGGAATGGCTATTGGCTCACAACCTATTATTGGTTATAATTATGGGGCTGGAAACTATAAACGAGTTAAAGAAGTTCTTAGAAAAGTATTTTTAATTAGTTTTATTACTGGTTTAATATTTAATTTAATATTTTATATTTTCCCAGAACAAATTACTTCATTATTCATCACTAACACTGATCTAAATTATGAATTAGTTATGGAATTTTCAGTAGATTTCTTTAGAATATTTTTAATGTTAATATGTATAAATATCTTTGAAATGTGTTCTGGTATTACTATTCAATCATTAGGAAATATTAAAAAATCTACTTTAGTATCATTCACAAGACAAATAATATTATTTATTCCACTTGCTATTATATTATCTAATATTTTTGGTTTATATGGGGCTTTATATGCTGGGCCAATCGCTGATGGTATTTGTTTTATTATTGTTTTATTTGTATTTTATTCAGAATATCATAAATTAACAAAATTAGAGTTAGAAAACCATACTATAACTAAAGATGAACAAATTAAAACAAAATCAATTTTAAATAAACCAATTATTATAACTATTGCTCGGGAATATGGCTCTGGTGGTAGATACGTTGGAAAATTATTAGCCCAATCTTTAGGAATACCATTTTATGATAAAGAATTAATTAGATTAACAGCAAAAGAATCAGGATTTACTGAAAAATACATCGAAGAAAATGAACAAACTAAAAAATCATATTATCAAAATGATGATAATATATTCTTAGCCGAAAGTAAAGTTATTAAAAAAATATCTAATGATTCTTGTGTTATAATCGGTAGATGTGCTGACTATATTTTAAGAAATAAAAATAATGTTTATAATGTATTTTTATATAGCGACAAAAAAGAGCAAAGAGCTGTTAAATATTATGGTATCGATAAAAACAATGCGAAAAAAATTATCGATAATGTTAATAAACAAAGAGCAAAACATTATAAATTTTATACAAATAACAATTGGTATGATATAAATCATTATGATATAGCAATTAATGTTGATACATTAGGCGTAGAAAAAACTGCAGAAATGTTAAAAAATATTATATTAGAAAAAAACTTACATTGATTTGTAAGTTTTTATTTTATATTGGAGGGCCCAGCCGGACTTGAACCGACGCTCGGGGAGTTGCAGTCCCATGCCTTACCAACTTGGCTATGGACCCATGTAAATAAATTATAGCAAAATAATTTTACTTAATCAAGTATTTTACTATAATTTATTCATTATTTAAACAAATGTGAATTGAAAAAGTAAATTCCGGTTTCAATATTTGAAAACTGAATTTAGTCTTACATCAAATTCCAGTTATAAA
>CALVSP010000006.1 GCA_944359065.1 uncultured Bacilli bacterium | reverse complement strand
CACTAGAAATTCTTGCTTTTTTATTTTTCGCATCTATTTTTATAGAATTTTACTTCACACCAGAAATCCTAGACCCATTTTACTCTACTAAACCACTTTTATTCTGGTTGTACTATCACCAATAGTTTTAGGTTTATACCTAGGGAATAAGAATTGTTTCCTAATTCTTGTTTTATACAACTTTAATCATATAAATTAAGTTTAGAAGGAATCTGCACGGACGCCATTCGTATTCGACACCGAATTACTATTGAGGTTACCATTGTTGTTCACGTTTCGAACGTTAGACGAACTATATAGCCTTACACCCATATTTGCCTCACCTTGCCACTTTATCGGCAAGGTGTGTCTTTACTTCGTTTATACATTATTGTTATTTATACTATGTTTGCTTATTGCAAAACATACGGTGATTGTGGAGTACCTTCACCTCCTGTGAAGGTTATGGCTGAAGTCCCTGACTTCAGGTATATAACTGCACGGACGCCATCCGTATCCGACACCGAACTACTACCGAGGTAACCACTGTAGCTCACGTTATGAACGTTAGACGAACTATATCTATTCATTGTCCAATACCAACTTGATGCTGTTGGATTTTCTATTGTGTTTACATCGACAAATGTTTTGGAACTTCCCATATCTATATCATTCCCACTGAACATCTCGCCCACTGTTGGTAATCCAACACTTACTTCCAATGTTTCATCTTGGACATCTTCATAATTTGCTCCAGATGGATAATCTCCTATATAGAATGTTTTATTTCCGGTATATCGATATGTGTTACTTATTCCATTAGCAAATGTATTCAGTGTGGTATATATTGTATGACTTGTAGTTATTGTTACCGAACTTCCATATTGACTTTCTGTTGGAAGTAAACCATTTAGTACTACTTTGATACTATCTTCATCTTTACTTACTACTCTAAATGTACATATATTATCATTTCCGCAAGCATTATCACTTCCATTATATGGTACATTGATATATTCTCCTACTTGTACATCATTTGTATTTGTTGCCTTGTTTGCTACTTGATAATTGCTCACAAGAGTACCATCCCCTCCAGTGATGGTTATATCAGAAATTTTTATAACTGCACGGACGCCACTCGCAACCGACACCGAACTACTATTGACGTAACCATTGTAGTCCACGTATCGAACGTCAGACGAACTAGATCTATTTCCTAACCAAAAATAATCTTTAATATCTAAGAATGAATTTTGCCCAGTAGTTCCATCGCCTGCTCTTTTATATTGGTCTTCATCTAATAATCCTACTTTTTTTGTTGTCGTTATTTCATCTATATCAGTATATATTCCTATATTAAATGTTGTATCTTGAATTGTTGCTTGTATACTGCTATCCAAACTATTCCAAAAATATTCATTTAGCCAAATGTTTATATAACTATTATTATATGCTTCTTCAGTTTCCCATACGGCACTGGTTGGTTGTATTGCTGTTAATGGTTGTTGCGTTATTAGTGTCAATGTATTAGCACTTGTATCAAATTCTATTACTCGCCATTGATGACCACCATACCACAAATAATTGTTTGCCACTTCTTCATTTGTTCCTTTGTAATAATATAAATTAGGATTTGTACTATCTTTTACTAAACCAGTAGTATTTCCTTCTGAATATTGAGCTAATAACTTAGTTATTAGTGAATTAGGATCTCTTGGACATTCTTCATCATCCATTGCAAATTGACCACTTGAACATAGTGTAAATTTATGATTATTACTTTCTATAACTAATTCTGTTAATTTAGTTCCATTATATTTAATCTTATCAATTGTAGCATTTCCTAAATTAACCATTGTTGGTACATCATTTATATCCATATCTGATGTACATATTTTTGTATAATTATTGTCCATTTGATATTTTATATCTTCAGTTGCACAATAGTTATTTATTCCGCTTAATACCATTTGTGATTCTGATTTTCCTGCTGATATTCTGGCATCTTCTACTACATCTAATATTATTGGTGTAGCAATAAGCGCTACTATAGCTAGTATAATTATTACTGCCAGTAATTCGATCAAAGTAAAACCAAATTTCTTAAAATTTTTTAAATTTCCCATAATTATCTCTCCTATTATAAGTTAATTATATAATTTTTTTTTATTTTTGTCTAGTACTAAATTCGGTGTGTATGGAAAATTTATAATTATTAAAAAAAAATTAATTTCTTAATTTTTTTTTAACATTTATAGCAGCAATAGTTGCTTCGCCAACTGCTGTTGTCAACTGATATATATCTTTTTTTATAATGTCACCACAAGCATATATATAATCAATATTCGTTTTCATTTTATTATCAACTATTATATAACCATTATCTTTATTAATATCATTTAAAAAAGTAACATTCGGTTCGTATCCTATTGAAACAAACATACCATCTACTTTAAATAAGCCTTTATTGGTAATAATTTCGGTTAATGATTCATTTTCTTTATTAAGTGTTTCTATTACACAATCAAGTTGAATTTCAATATTATTAATTTTTTTAATTCTATCAATTAAACTATCTTCACCATTAAATTTAGAACCTCGACCTATAATAATAACTTTTTTACATATATCTGATAAGTAAATAGCTTCTTCTAATGCGGAATTACTATAACCTACAATAGCTACTACTTTATCTTTATATAAATTACCATCACATAACGCACAATAGCTTATATTTTTAATATCATTAGTATTTTCTAATTTACGTGCTTTACGACCTAGAGCTAAAATAACTTTATTAGCAGATATTTCTTCAATATCTGTTTTAACTATATGATTATTTATATCTAACACTTTACCATATCTTATTTCTATACCTAATTTATTAACTTGTTCAAAAATTTTATAGGCTAAATCAGGTCCTGATATTTTATCAAATCCCGGATAATTTTCTATTATACTTATTTTATTTAATAAGCCACCTGGAGCATCATTATCTAATATTAATACGTTTACATTTGATCTTTTTAAATATATTGCTGCAGTCATTCCGGCTATACCAGAACCGACCACGACACAATCAAAATCGTACTTCATCGATATTCTCCTTATCATTGTATTGATTTGTAAATACAGTTCCTTTGGATTTAACTAATAATATTATTAAACCAATTATTATTAATGCCATAGATACTATTTGAGCTATTTTGAAGTCAAATAACATCAAACTATCTGTTCTCAATCCTTCTATTATATATCTTCCTATACCATACCATACTAAATATAATGCTGTAGTTTGACCTATTTTACAATATCTTCTTTTTCTAAATAGTAATAGTAATATAAATCCAATTAAACACCATATTGATTCATATAAAAATGTTGGTTGGTAATAAGTTCCATTAATTTTCATGCCTTCTATTATAAAACTAGGCAAATGTAATGATTGTAAATAACTTAACGATGTTGCTGGCCCATGAGCTTCACCATTAAAAAAATTTCCCCATCTACCAATAGCTTGACCGATTATTAAACCAACAACTATAATATCTAGCATTCTAAAAGTATTTACATTATATTTTTTAGTATAAATTATTATAACTATTAAACCAAATAATATACCACCATGGATAGCTAATCCACCTTCCCAAATTTTGATTATATCAAGTAAATGATTACTATAATATTGCCATTCAAAAGCAACATAATATAATCTTGCTCCTATTATTCCAAATATTAATGTATATAATATCAGATTTACTATATAATCTTCGGGAATTTTAAATTTTTTTGCCTCTTTTATAATCAAAGAACCCCCCACAAAAACTCCTAATAATATCATTACAGAATACCAATAAATTTTTATAACACCTAAATCTAATAAAACTGGATTCATTTTTATCATTCCTCTCTATAATAATTATATCATACTTTCTAAAAAAAAAGATAGATTATTCAGACTTATATTCAAATAATATATCTCTTAATTCCATTGCTCTTTCAAAATCTAAGTTTTTAGCTGCTTCTTTCATTTCTCTTTCAATGTCAATCATTAATTTTTGTTTATCTTTTTTACTAATTTTATTAGTATCTTTTTCAATATCTTTATTATTTGTAACAACTTCTCTTATTTCTTTGATAATTGTTTTAGGAGTTATGTTATGTTTAATATTATATTCTTCTTGGATTTTTCTTCTTCTGTTAGTTTCTTTTATGGCTTTATCCATAGATTCACTAATAGTATCAGCATACATAATAACCTTACCATTAGCATTTCTTGCAGCACGTCCAATAGTTTGAATTAAGCTTCTTTCACTTCTTAAAAATCCTTGTTTATCAGCATCTAATATAGCTACTAAACTTACTTCAGGTATATCTAAGCCTTCTCTTAATAAATTTATACCTACCAAAACATCGTATTTACCTTTTCTTAAATCATTAATTATTCTCAATCTTTCTAATGTTTTAACTTCAGTATGTAAATAAGCTACTTTAATATCTATTTTCTTCAAATAATTAGTTAATTCTTCAGCCATTCTTATCGTTAGAGTAGTAATTAATGTTCTTTCATTTTTATTAATTTGATTATTTATTTCATTTACCAAATCATCTATTTGATTTTTTGATTTTCTTACTTCTACAATTGGATCTAAAAGACCAGTTGGTCTAATTATCTGTTCGACAAACTTATAATTTGTCTTTTCTAATTCATAATCTCCAGGTGTAGCAGATACACAAATAACTTGATTTATTTTAGATTCAAATTCATCAAATTTTAAAGGTCGATTATCTAAAGCACTAGGTAATCTAAAACCATAATTAACTAAAACTTCTTTTCTAGCTCGATCACCATTATACATTCCTCTTACTTGGGGTAGAGTAACATGTGATTCATCGACTACTAATAAAAAATCTTTATCAAAAAAATCTATTAATGTAGTAGGGGTTGCGCCTGGTTCTTTTAAAGCTATATGTCTAGAATAGTTTTCAACACCGCGACAAAATCCCGTTTCTTCTAACATTTCTAAATCATAATTAGTTCTTTCTTGTAATCTTTGATATTCTAATAGTTTATTTTCACTTTTAAATTTTTCTAATTGTTGTTCTAGTTCTTGTCGTATATTTTTAATAGCTATTTTTAATTTATCTTCGCTAGTTACAAAGTGACTAGCAGGGAAGATAGAAATTGATTTTTTGTTATTTATTACTTTATTAGTTAAAATATCTACTTCTAATATTTTATCAATTTCATCACCAAAAAATTCAATTCTAATAGCATGGTTGTGTTGGTTTATAGGAACTATTTCTAATATATCTCCTCGTACGCGAAATGATCCTCTTTTTAAATCCAAATTGTTTCTTTCATATAACATTTCGACTAATTTTTCTAATATATCATTTCTTTCAACATTATCGCCAACATTTAAAGTTAACATTTTATTTTTATATTCTTCTTTTTCACCTATACCATATATACAAGAAACAGATGCTACTACGATAACATCTCTTCTATTTAGTAAAGAAGATGTAGCAGAATGCCTTAATTCATCTATTTCATCATTGATAGATGCATCTTTTTCTATATAAGTATCTGTCTTAGCAACATAAGCTTCTGGTTGATAATAATCATAATAAGATACAAAGTATTCTACACGATTTTCAGGAAAAAGCTCTTTTAATTCACTATATAATTGTCCTGCTAAAGTTTTATTGTGAGCTAAAACTAGAGTAGGTTTATTAACTTTAGCAATAACATTAGCAACCGTAAATGTTTTACCTGTACCTGTTGCTCCTAGTAAAACTTGATATTTCTTGCCATTTTCAACACCTTTAACCAATTCATTTATTGCCTGTGGTTGATCACCACTTGGTTTATATTTAGATACTAATTCAAACATTGCTGTCACATCCTTTCTATTATTATGATTAGTATTAACCTAAAAATTCGTGCAATTATTTAATAAAATTCGTGTAATTCATATTAACAAAACTTTATTTTAATGGCTAATACTGGGCTTACACGAATTTACACGAGCAAAAGTCACAAATCTATTAAATAAGACATTCTAACATTCAATTAGACTAGTCAGAACTAAATCTTATTAAACAGGTCATCCAAACAATATATATTTTACCATTTTTCGTATAACAAAACAAGGAAACACATTTATGCTTCCCCGATATTTAAACAAATTTAGAAAAATAATCATTTAGTTGTACTTTTGTACAATCTATAAATTTTGTATTTTTTCGTGACGGCAGTATTTTTTCTATATACGGGTTTAACAATTCTAAACAATCTTGAATTATTTGAAGTTTATCAGTATAAACATCAACAGTAATTATTTCGTTTGAATGCCCTAAAATTTGTGAAATTGCTTTAACACTAAAATTAGCTTTAACTAGTATTGTAGTATAAGTATGTCTTAAATCGTGAAATCGTATATATGGTAGATTGGCTCTCTTAATAATTTCTTTATAATAGTTATAATGAAAGCCACGGCTTCTTGAATGTCCATAGGTAGAACAACAAATATAATTTTCATCAACAAATGGGTTATGCTTATCATTTATTCTTCTTCGTTTGTTTTTATCATATATTACTCTTTGTTCAATTATTGCATTAAATAATATATCAGGAATATCTAACCATCGCTTACTATTTTTAGTTTTCATCTTCTTTTCCTGTTTTGTAATGGTTTTCTTCTTTAAGTTGGTAGGATCTATTCTTAAATCTTTTCCTAATTGTATTGATGCATGTAACCTTTTGTTTACATAATCAATGTCACTATATTTAATTGCATTTATTTCACTAATTCTCATCCCCATTAATACTGCAAACATAATTTCTAAATAAATTGGAGTATTCTTGCTAACTTGCAGTAATTGTTTGACTTGCTCTATATTATAAGTTTTAGAACTATCAATATTTAATTTTCTATATTCCTTCTTTTTGACACATTTAGGCAATCCTACATCAGTAGCAACATTAACACTAACTATATTCATAGATTTTGCATAATCAAGACTATTATTCATTATAGTTTTAACAAGCCTAGCAATAGATACATGCTTTTTAGTAACACTATTATATAACTTTTGAATATGAGATTGATTTAATGTAGTCATTTTTAAATTACCATATTCTTTAATAATATAGTTATGTATTGCATTTCTATAACTCATGTAACTATTATATTCTATCTTGGGCTTCATAACTTCATTTAACCAATAGTCATAAAATTCAGATATTTTGATATTAGAATACATTACATATGAATGATTAGTTAATTCAGCAATAACGGTATTTCTTCTTTCTTCTGCCATTTTTTTTGTACTAAATCCTGATTTCTGTTGAACTATTGTTTCGTTATTATAATCTAATTTTATTCTAAAACCATATTTTCCTTTTATTCTAGTAACTGAATATATTTTCCAATTTATATAAGTATCATTTCTTAATATTAAACTCATATCTATAACTCCTTTTCGACGCTAAAAACATCATTAATATAAGATAATATTTTTTCTTTTTCTGAAATAACTTCACAATAATATTCATAAGTTGTATGTATAGAACTATGTCCTAGTAAAGCAGATATCTGTTCTAACGATACACCTTGCTCCAACAAAATTGTGGCAAATGTGTGTCTTAAACTATGCACAGTAACTTTTGGAATACTTGCTTTCTTACATAATTTTGTTAAAATCCCATTAAGGGAACTTAAAGCATGGTTTTTTCCATATTTAGTACAAGAAATATATTTGTTATCTATATACTTTTCCTTATATTGTAATTTATATTTATTTATTAGCTGAAGCCTTTTTTTATACTCATCGATAATTATATCAGGAACTCTAATAGTTCTATAACTATTTTCAGTTTTTGGTGGTCTTTCAACAATTTTACTTGATATAACTTTATTAGTTCCTTTTTCCAATTTAACATCGTTTACTAGTTGCCTAGATATACTCAATGTTCTATTTTCAATATTAAAATCAGATACTTTAAGTCCTAATATTTCACCTTTTCTTAAACCACAAAATAATCCCAACAGTAACTCTAAATACCAATTTGTATATTGTGCATTATCCAGTAATTTTTTTATATCATTTTCACTTAATATTCTTATATTTGGTTTAGGTCTAGGATATGCTTTAGTATCTTTAGCAGGGTTAAAACTAATGAAACCATTAGATACAGCATCCCTTAGAGATAAATAGATTATAAATCTACTTAATTCACCACTAGATTTTGTCATTTTAGAACAAGCATTTATAATTTGATCTAAATATGAAGTAGTAACTTGCCTTAATTTAATATCATATTCAATATTTGGAATAATTAAATTATATATTGCATATGCTCCTAAACTTTGAGTTGTAGTTTCAGTTCTTTCTAAATACATATTTTCAAACCAGTATACAATATAATCTTTAAACATTATTTCTTGATTTTCCTTAATTAGCCAATATTCACGCTTAAGTTTTTGATATTCTTCTTCATGTTTTTTATAACTTGTTTCAGCTTCTTCTGGGGTAGTAAATCCTCCAAGTTTACCATATTTTGTCGTACCATTATCACATAAAGTTTTGGTACGATGGTACCACGAACCTCTTTCAAAGAAAGCATTTCCAATTTTATTTACACTCATAGTACTACCTCCTAACTTTATGTACTATTTAGGCATTTGTTTCTCCATTTAACCAACGATTAAATGGCTCTTTTGGTATTTTATATAATTTACCAATCTTTATAACCATAAATGGTTTCTTGTTTTTATAAACTTCTTCAAGAAATTCATATACGCTTTCTTTTCCAATTCCCAACATTTTTTGAATTTCTTTTGGAGAATATACCATATTAATGTTATTCATAAAATTTTTCCTCCTTTATTCTACTATTTTATTTTGATTAAATTTACTGATTCTGATTTTTTAGAAAATGCACTCCAAGTTTTTCCAAAATTTCAGCTTTCTCAGGTGGAATATTCAAATTAGTACTACTCATTGAGTTATCCATAGACATTAATGTGCTAAAATTAATATTACTATCTTCATTTTGAATAATAGTTGTTTCGTCTGCCTTTTTATCGTTTAAATTTACTTTTTTATTAATAGCTGTTACATCTGTCAAGTCATTATCTAAATTTTCTTCATCTTCATCATTATCTGAAACAATATAGTATTTAGGATTTACTGATATCATTAGTGGAGTACTCGTTTCACCACAATTTCTTCCTTTTATTATTTGTATTTTTGCTTTTAAATGTTCTTTTAAACTACAATCAGAATAGATAGCAAGAACATTTTCTGATGCTCTTTCAACTTCGTTAGCTTCTGCCACGCCTGTTAATGAGTAAGTTCCTCCATTTCTTTTGGCTCTTTCATAACCATCTCTACTGCATTGAACTGCAACTAAAATACACACTTGTTTATGTTTTTTTAGAAAATTCATACAATTTCTTCTAAAATATGACATCCAATGATTAACCTTGCTATAGTCATTCATACCACTAGAATCACTAAATTTAAGTAGATTTAAATGATCTATAACTACTAAATCAACGCCTCTTCCAGTAGTTTTAATAAAATTTGTCTCAACTGTACTAAAAATATCATCAAACGTTGTCAATGTGTTTGAACTAAAGTTAGTTTCATCAATAACAACTAAATGTTTTGATAATTCCTCTTTAAATGATGGTACTATAGTATGAAACAAATAGTTTTTATCATCATCTGATAATTCCTTAAATTTTATATCCGTATGACATATTTTTCTATCAAATATTGCCTCATTTGAATATCTAGATAGGAAATTATAATACATCTCACTTGTACTTATTTCCAATGATACATAACAGGTATTAATTCCTTTTTTTATAGCCCCATAACAAACATTGGTACAGTACAATGTTTTATATGAACCAGTATATCCCATTACTGCATTAACAGTTCCTTTTCTAAATTCAGCATTAAGATCATCAATTTGTTTAATACAAGTTGATATTTTAGTCATATCAATAGCTTCATCGTAAATATTTTCCAAATTAGTTAAAATATCTACATTTACTGATTTTGCATTTGTTATGTTATGCATTTTTTGTATGATTTCATTCCCATCAAATATTCCTTCGTTAAATAATTTCTTCCTTAGATTACCTAATGTATAAAATAAATCAGTATATTTCATAACATTTTCATAAATTTTAAAATAACTATCAATCTCATCATTATCATCACAAGATAATAATTTATTTATAAATTCAATATTTAATTGGTCTAAATTAAAAATTCTAACAATATCTGCTTTTAAAATATTACCAGTACGTGTGAAACACTTATACAAACATTCCCATTTATATTTCTCAATATCCGTTAAAAATTTTATGTTTAATATTTTTTTTAAATATTCTTCTTTATTTTCACTTTTTATTAAAGAAACAGCTAGAAGAATTCTACTATATATAATGTTTTTTACCAATACGTTTTTATCTTCATTTTTCATATTCTGTGAGGGCTAACTTTTTCTAATGAATTATATATTAATATATTAGCCCCCATACTCCCTCCTTTTTTCGTTTATTTATAAGAACTTTTTAATAATCTACTTTTTTAAGTAGAATTTTTTTTAATGTAATTACTTAATTTTTAAATCAATATGACATTTTCTACCATCCTCTAATGACGTATCATAATTATATATAGTCCCATTTTTCTTAAGCATCTCTAATACATCATTTAAATAATTATTGAATATTTTTAATTTTGAATATTTAGTAATATTGTTTTCCTTAGTAAGTTCATAGAGATTTTTACCGATATCAATTCCGTTGCTATCATGCAATCTTATTTTTTTCATAATACTTTCAGTTGTAATAATAAATTCGTTTAAATTTCTTTTTTTGTTTATAAAAACCAATCTAGCTATATACATTGCAATATAAAGTTTCATATTTTGCTTATATGGAATCTTTAATATGTCTATAGGAAGCATATCTGAATATCTTTTACTTTTTGATATTATTTCACCATACTCTCCCAATGTATATTCAAATATTAAATCCCCGTTTTGCTTACCTGTAATATTTGTGATTTTAAATATTCTTCCATTTGCAATTTCTTTATGATTTAGATGATAACGTACTCTTGTATTACTAATTTTAAGATTTATTCTTTTTCTTTGTAAACCATTTAATGCATTCATATATGCATCTAGGTCTGATTTACTCATAACTTCTGTTTTTCCAGTTCTCTTTTCTCTATATTTTTTATGAATATAACTTAATGATATTGCAAAACAATTGCTTGGGTTCTTCAATTTAAAATCCACCAATATAGTCCACAATATCAATTCATGAACGGTAAACATCTGTGTTTTATTTGTAAGTGCAACCCTCGCTTTTTTTTCTTTTGTTTTTAATGATTCATCAGGAACAATTAAATCAAAGAATAATTCATCATGAACCGTAAAAAAATATCTTTGTTTATCTTTCATATTTATTTTCCTTTCTTTTTAGAAGTAGAATTGAAATCTTTCAGGCCTTTTTCTGCTTCTGTTGTTCCATTATATATCGTTTTGTGTTATAATCATAAAAAGAAATTATCAGATGAAATCAGGTGGATAATATATGAAATATAAAATTATTTATAATGAAAATCATGTCGATAAGTCTTGCAAAGTCTGTTTTGGTAAGTTTTATGATAATTGGGATTTTACTACATATTATAATGGTGATTACTGCTATATAAAGAACACAAAATATGATCCAAGCGAATTATCTTATGGGGAATTAGATGAATATAAATTGTTTGAAGATATATTAACACTAGGTGAAAAATTTTATTTATTATTCAAAGACTCCTTAAAACCTATTTTTAATAATGGAACATATAAGGATTTAACCCAAGATTTTGTAAGTAATGAAACAATCAATAAAAAAATAAAGGCAGTTTTACCTTTATGTATAGAATTCATATCAAATTATAATATTCCTATCTACTCTATAGAAAGAAATAATAGTGAATACTTAGAAGATAATATATCTGTTCACGAATTAGTTAATAATATTATTATGATTTATATAATAAATTTTGCATATACAGACTTAGCATCAAATTATGAAGATTATAAAACATTATATCAGGCCATTGAAATTGAAGATGATGATTTGACTTATGATGTTCTTACTAAAATTGTTGATTTTTTAGATAACATTAATGGAAGGGCTAACCTCGGTAGATACAAAACTGTGATAACTAAAAATTTAGATGATGAAAACCTTATTCCAATAAGATATGTAACTAATCTATTTACTTTTCCTTATGAAACTTTACTCAATAATATTGCATCATCTATAACTTATGTTAAAATTGAAGAAGAGTTGCAACACAAATGGATAGTATTTGCAAAGTGTCACAAATGTCTTTCTACTTTAAGCAAAGAGGTTATAGTCTCAAGCAATTATATATCTAAATACAAAAAACTTCTTTGCGATAAATGCAAAAAAATTAACAGAGACGAAAGTGTCAAAAATTATGAAAATACGAAACGAGAAACATATGACTATCTTGTGAATAATATCTATAAAAGTAAGAATAAAACATTAATTTATAATGTTGAACATCTTGGGCCAAAAGATAAATCTAAGAAAAGGGACCTTGAAAAGTATAAGCGACAGTTAGATTGTGAATTAAATAAAAGCGACAGTTGTTAATCTATCGCTTTTTAATATATGTAATCTCTTAGAACATCCATTGAGGTTATATAAATAGTTGCATTTTCCAAATACTTTATAGTATCAGGAACAACTATATTTTCATATGTAATATTTGTTTCATTAGAAATTTTTTCAATAACTTCTTCTCTTGTTAACTTTCTCCTTGGGGCATATAATTTTAATACTTTTCCCCGGGCCTGTTCAATTCCCGGTGATCTAAGTCCAATTTTACTATATGAACCATAACTATATAAACTACCACTAAAAAATGCATTATATTCCAAAGAATCAGAATTCAACATTGTTGAATTGAACCTCCAAAATTCATCTACACTTATATCTAAATTTTGTTCTAACAATATAGGCTTGATTATTTCGTCAATTCTAATTCCATAATCAATTCCATCATCAGGTTTTCTAATATGTGAATCAAAGTCATAATCAAAAACTTCATATTCATAAATATCATCATATTCCAAAAAAAATGTGTAACTAAATAAAATATTATTTTCAATTTTTATGTTATAATACGTTGTCTTTCTATTATCACCATTCCAAATTATTTCTATTTTATCTTTGTCTTTGAAAATTTCACCATTAAATAATGTTACATCATCATTAAGTGGGTTTATGTATATGTGATTATCATTTATTTGATAAGAACATTCTTCCAAATTAGAAAGCCAAACTCCTTGCTTTTCTATTAAAGCTGATTTGTATTTTTTAAATTTATAATACACTTGATTATTGTCATAAATTGTATCACCATTTATTGTAGCAATATAACATTTATTATTATCTAAAAATTTAAAAGCATATGCAGTATTAGAAATGATTAAATCTTTTTTTTCATCATAAAAATAATCATCTGTTGAAATCCAATAATAATCATCTTCATAATTAATTATACTACTTTCACTATTACTTAATATATTATTACTATTTGATACATATGAAGCTGCAATTATAAAAGCAACAATCAATAATGTAAACAATAATATTGATAATGCCTTATTATTCTTAATAAAATTTTTTATATTTTTCATAAATATTTATCATCACCTTAACCTTTTATTAACTATTTACTTTGATTTAATAAATCGAACAAATATCTTTCAAAATCATTACATACATCAATATATTTTTTCTCATCATTAAGGGCTAATTCTTGATAATCTAAAAATGCAAACGCAGTATTATTTAATCCATTCATGTTATCAAAATATTTTAAATTTTTATCATAGTATTCAATACTTTCTGCAAATGTTACATATCCAAAAGGAATATTTCTTTTTGCAATTTTTCTCAAAGCATACAAATGACTAAATTGAGTATTAAATGTTTTATTAATATCTTTAAATTGATTAGGCATCAAACCGCTTGTTTTAAATTCTAATAAGCATATACAATCTCTAGCATCAAAAACATTAGTATTATTTATATCTTCAGCACTACTTTTTAATATAATTAAATCCCACTCAATAGGACATCCTTTAACAAATGCATTAGAATTAGAAACTTTATAATTTAATCCATGATAATTTATTATGTTAGATATATATTTTCTTAAAGTCATAGCAGTCAAATTTCCAACCAACTTATTAAAACTTCCACTTAAATTTTCATCATCTTTAATTAATTTTTTATCAAAATTAACGCTTTCTTTTTCCTTAATTATTTCATCAATAATGCGATCATTGATAGGATTGAACTTGATTTTAATCATTTTCCTTCATCCTCTTTTCCAAAGAAGGAAAGTCTACATCTTTAACGTCAAACTTTTGCTTTACTTGATTAAAAGATATAAACTTTTTAATAAATAAAGATAGTTCTTCTTTTTTAATTGGGGGAAAAACTTTGATCGTTCTTCTATCAAGTATTAAAGCACCAGTATTACCATCAATAGTAGGTTTAGTAAATTGTATAACATTTTCTAATATAGCAGAGGCAATTACCTGATTATTCATTTGAAATAATAATAAATCACCAGAATTTGCTTCTAAGCCACTTTTTCCATAATAATACCAACCTTTACTAACATTAATTAAATAATCTTTAAAGAAGTCTTTTTGTATTTCCTCAATACATTTACCTACAAAAGTTTCATCATATAACGACATAGGAATTATTCTTACATGCATAAGTTTCACCACCTTAAATCTATTATATCATAATTTATACTCTTTGTAGTGGTATTTTCAAATTAACTTCTCATATAGTGGCGTATTTATATAACCATATTGTGGAATAATATTTTTACTAAAGCCACTTGGGAGGTGTATTATAATGCGTTTTTCTGATTCTAATAAAGATAATTATAACCAAGTTAAAAAAAATATTTCTATGAATAATCTTGAAACCATAATGAAAAATAAAAATATAAATGATACTAAATTAGGAACGGAGTTATATTTATCTGATTCATCAATTCAAGGATATAGGTATAACACAAAACATCCAAGTTTAGTTTCATTAATAAAACTTGCAGATTATTTTGATGTCAATATAGATTATTTGTTAGACAGAACTAATATATCAACAAAAGTTGATGAATTATTAAAATATGATAGTGAAGAATATAATTTATTAGTTACTAAATACAATGAACTTAGTAAAGAAGACAAAGCAAATGTTATTGGATATATAAACGGATTATTAAACAAAAATAATCATTAAATTTTAATACACTATAATAATAATTAGTGTTAATTAGGCTTAGTTTTTAGTAGCATAAAAGGGTGATTTCAACTTATGATTTCATCCTTTTCTTTTGAACTGTTTTTCTTTAAAAATTCATCAATTTTTAATTCAGGTGCATTTTCTAACCTTTGAAGATTATGAATATACCTTAATGAAGTATTAATATCAGTATGTCGTGCAAAATCCCTTACATCTATTATCCCAGCACCTGCTAAAATAGAAAGAGTAATTGCTGTATGTCGTAGACTATGTGTTGAAACTCTTGGTGTATTAATTCCTATATTTTTAAAATATCTTTTACAAATTGCTCTAACTGTACTACTATCTAATCTTTTTCCATAAGATCTATTACTAACACTAGCAAATAGTGGACTTTTATCTATGTATTCTTTCCGCTTTACCAAATATTTATCTAATATTCTTAACATATCAGTAGTTAATACTACAAAATCATCTTTTTCGGTATGCCCTTTGCCTTTGATGTAAAGTACCTTTTGACCATCTTTAGTTCCTATATCTTCAATATTTGCATTTATTATTTCACAACACCTTAATCCACATCTTATAAATAAATTAATCATAGCTTTATCTCTTAGCTGTGCTAAAGTATTTTCATTTAATGAATTAAGCAATTGTGATACCTGTTCCACAGTTAAACAATCTTTTTTAAAGCCCCTAGGTATTTTTGGTAACTTAACATCTTTAGCAACATCTTGTATACTATACTTTCTTGCCAAATATCTATAAAAACTTTTAACACCCGATAAGAGAATATATGCTGTACTATTTGAATAACTATTTATCATTTCATTTTTAAACTCTATAACTGTATTTCTAGTTGAAGTAATATCTTTTTCTTGTAAATATTTTATATATCTTCTTACCGCATATTCGTATGTATCCTTACTATTGATAGATATTTCTGCATCTAATAACCAATCCTTAATAATAAATTCATAGTCATGTACCATCAGTTTATTATCAATTATAGAACTCAAATTCACTATAAACCACCTCAACACTTATTTTACTACCAATACACTGTAATACATACTGATACTGAACTAACTAAAAACACACCAATTAAGGTATGTCTTAAAGTAATCATCAACTACTAATTACGTTTTTGTTTAGCTATTGAATTAGATGATTTTTAGATAACATTCATAGTATATTATAAAATTTCATACTCATTAAAATCTTTGATTATGAATATTTTAGTATACTCTTGTTTTTCTAATCCAATATTCATTTCATTATAATTTCTAGGTAGTTGTGAGGATACAACAAAAGGTATATTCAATGATATTGTCAATTCTTTCAATAAAGCATCTCTTACTTTAACATCACAGTTTAGAAGTTGAATATAATCAACGAAAACATAATCTACCTTTGTTTTTTTCTTGATTTTTTCAACAACATCAGATAACTCTTCAATTGATGAATTAGGTAAATCAACAACATTTAATTTTTTATTGCTTTTACTTTTGATTTTTGATTTTAATAATTCTGTTGATGATTCTAGTGTAACAAAAACAATGTTTTTATTATTTGTTAGCAAATCATCCACTAACGCTAATAGTGTTGTTGTTTTTCCTTGACCAGGTCGTGATGCTACGCATATTAAATCATTTGATTTCATTTTTCTAATTTCTTTATATAATTCGTTTTTCATATAAAAATTCTCCTCTCATAATAAAGTCAAGTATTTTCTATACAAAACTTTATAAAATTTATATTTTTTTATTTTAAACTAATTATTTCTCTAGTTTTTATCATTATCATTTCTAATTTTAAGCATAATTAAAACTGTTAACATAGGCATTTTTTTAAATTTTTGTTAACTTAATTATTATATTTATAATTAAGTGGACTAATAGCCAATGTGTTTTTCATATATGCTTATCCTCTCATTTCACTCTGTATTGATATCTTTATATCTACCTAAACTCTTTAATACGGCATTATATGAAACTGGCCTTGGTGATTCTTTCGCTCTAGATCAAGTCCTATGGAGAATGTTACCAAATTCCACTTCATATAATATCACTAATCTATTTCTAGTTTAGTGAATTAAAACTACAAATATTTTTATAATCTTAATTCACCAAACTAGATTTAATGATATTATTAACTAAAATTTATGCAACTTTCTCTTATTGCCTTTTCTTCACTAAATGATTCTCCACTTTTTACTATAGCCATAAGTATATACATAAATTTTCTTATTATTGCATTTATTGATATTAATTTACTTAACTTATTTTCTCTTTGTGTGGTATAATAATTATGCAATTGCAGGAAGAAAGAATTTTTTCCAACTAGAACGATGCCGATTTGTTTTAAATTTCGTCTTAATTTAGCACGTCCTCGTTTGGAAATATGTTTCTTTCCTTTTTTTTGCCCACTTGAGCTTTCCTTAAGACTTAATCCACTCATTTTTAAAACCTGTTTAGCATGTTCATAGTTCTTTAAATTTCCTGTTTCTGCAATAATTCCTATTATACTTATGTATCCTATACCTGTAATTTCAACAGCTTTTTCTACATAGTCAATTTGACTTGCTAATTCTATTAATTCTTTTTCTATTTCTTCACATTCTTTTAAAAGCTCTTGATATCTTTCGTATAGTCTTTTTATTTCTTGCTTAGTAAATTTATCAGGATTTATTCCATTGCTTTTTTTACATAATTCTTTTAATTTTTGAATATTACTTTTTTTAGAATAACGATTATTTTTTGTCATTATTTCAGTAAATGCTTCTAATGTCATATTTTTTATTTCATTAGGTAGTAACTCTCTTTCATATATTGGTTTGATACTTTCAGAAGTTATTTTATATACTTTTTCTATCTCTGGGAAATATTTATCATTCCATACATGTATTTTATTTTTAATTTTATTAATTTCTTTTTGCATGTCATCATAGATGTGATAACCAGAATATATATCTTGATATAATTCTTCTCTTTCTATTGGCTTTACATATTTTCCTTCAGATGTAAGTCTTGCTATTAACAAAGCATCCTTGGGATCGCTTTTTGTTGGATTTTGATCATATTGTTCTTTTGATTGTTTAACTGTATATGTTGGCATTAATACTGTTTCTTGACCACAATCTTTAAAATATTTATCAATGTTTAACCAATAATGTCCTGTCGGTTCAAATGCAATAATTACATCTGTTTTATTTTCCTCATACATTGCAGCCGTTATGTTGCAACCAATAATATCTAAATTTTCTGTTTTATCAAACCATACTTTATGATACACCTCCATCCCTCTAAAATCACAAAATCTTGCGCAACACTTTGTTTTTCCTACGTCTATTCCACATATCAAAGTGTCTGGTGTAATTCTTTTGATTTTTTCTTCAACTCTCATAACATCATCCTCCTAGATTAATTGTATCAAATTTTGTATAGCTTTACTTATCTAGTTTTTATTATAAGAGTCTTTCAATTTAATCATAGCATAATCTAATCTCGCACTATACTGATTTTGAATTTACTTTTTTTGTATCCATCAATAATAAATCTGTATTAATTTCAAGAGCAATTGCTATATTATATACAACTGTTATTGTACATTTTTTGGTGTATAGAGCTGCTTCTAATTTAGTAATAAAGTCTTTAGTATATCCTGTTTTTTGAGCTAAATCACTTATTGTCATTCCTTTTGCTTCACGGTAATATTTTATATTTTCTGCCACTATTTTGTATATAGTTTTACTTTTGTGATTCATTAGTGCTCATTCCTCAATAAAATTGTAGTGTAAGACCTGTCTCTTTCAGTTATTACGTATATATTACCTTTAGTTGTATCATATGATGCAAGTATTCTTTCATTAGTTTTTATTGCAGCATCATTCATTTGTTTATCACCATCACATATTTCCCCCCAATCTTCGTTTAAATATCTATTTAAATAATTAACTAATTCATATCGAAAACTAGGCTTTTCATTTATTATGTTTTGTATTCCACTTGTTATAACAAGTTTTCCTAATTGAAATCTAGGCATATAACACACTTCCTTTCAACACTTCATTTTCCCACTTAGTAATAAATGCTTTTTGTAATCTAGTAGGTTCATCATTACCTTTTCCACGACTTTGTATAATTTTTTTATCTCGTACTTCAATTGCTATGAGAGGTTTAGTTATATTTTTAATATTTCTCATGAAGAACAAGTTTGTTTCACCATTAGCATATCGCTCGTTGTAACTTCTAATACATATATTTTGTACTTCTGACTCGTTAATTAAATCACTCATTGTTGGAACTGGATAGATTATGTACTTATCATCTTGATAACTTAAGACTTTTAATTCTTCATACCTTATCTTAATTTTCTCAATTATTTCTTGGTTTTCAATAGTTTCTACTTGGTGCATAAGTTCATCGTGTGATTTAAAAATATCTTTAGGGTATAACAATCGTTTATCTTTCATATTAAGATGTAGTCGTTCTGCAAAGCCAAAGTAGTCCACATACATATGCTCATTACTTTTAGTAAGACCATTTGCTAATGCTTTTTCTAAATCAACATATTGTGCTAACTCTTTATAACTATTTAACTCTACAAGTTTTCTTACAACCTTAATGTTCTTATGTTTAATTATCTGTAATACCTCTAATTCGTTATATGTAATATTGTGCTTTACCATAAATGGCAGATAATCCTTAGTAACACCAAACCTTTTTTCAAATGAACCTCTATTAATAAATCTATCACAATGAATAGCAAGATTAGTAAGATTTTCTTTTTGTAATAACTCATATGCAACAGGATTCTTCAAAACTCTCTGTAATAAAACTTCAATATCTTCACTAGTATAGGGTGATAGACCTCCCTCTAAATTACAATACTGATAGGGTGTTCCCTCTAGGTCTCCCTCTAGATCTCCCCAGTAGATACTCCCTCTAGACATATACCATCTATACTGACTATCTAGTAGCCTCCACCGAATATGTTTTTCGTTATAATTAACCATTGTATATCCCATATAGTTTTTGAATACATTTGACACTAACAAGTAAATTTTATCCTTGCTTATAACCAATCTCTGATACTCTCGGTACCTATGTGTAACCTTATTACTACTATATGTAGATGATACCTCAAACCCTCTTAATACAAAGTCCCCATTGATATAATTAAGAATTCTAAAATCATCTTTGAATATTTGATATTGTAATGTCTTCATCCTAACAAGTAATGTTTCTTTACATTTAGGACACTCAACATATTCACCAACTCTAGCAGTAGAGTGAAATGATTTTTTACAATTTGTACAATAATAACCGTCTTTTGATTTTAGTATAAGATTATGTTTAGGGTAAATACTTTGTCTCAGCCACTTTCTCACCCCAGATTCAACTAAAAAAGTTTCGTCCATATACTTTATAAGGTCTTGTAATTCTTTTTTGATATAACCCATAAGAATAACCACCTAGAATAATGATAGTTGCCCATACTCTTTAACTTCTGGAACAACCTCTTTCTTTTCTACCTTTAGTATAGGTGCAACTACAGGTTTCTTTATCCCTAACTCGTCATCTGTTTTAGACCAATAATTAACAGCCCATTCATAAACAGTAGCATCTTCAACCCAACAATATCCATCTTTTGCTAATTTCTTAGCTTCACCCTTTATATAATCAACCATACTCTTTAAAGATTTATCTTCATTTAGAAACATCTCATCCATATCATCGATATTAACTAGATATTCTATAACCCTAAGTAGAGAAGTATCTTCTTGACCTTCTGCTAATTTTTTTAATCTCTCAACACCATTCATTGACTATCCCTCAACTTCCTTAACATAGTACCCATATACGCATCTAGTACCAGCACGAGTACAATCATAAGTGTCATATAACTTCTTGTCTTTAACACAAGTTAAATGCTTACTAACACTAACTATCAATGTACCATTAGGTAATTCATTTTCATTTAGATGGACTTGGCAACCAGAACCAATAGACATTGTTGGTATCCACTTCCAACCTAAGTCAGTAATCACCCTATAAATTGTATCTTTATAAACTCCATTTCGTGCATACGATTTATGTTTCTTCCTTTTGCTTAAATGTTCTCGTTTAGCATAACTATTAATCAAATCATATACTTCTTTGTAATCCATGCCTGTAGCATTGGCAATAGCTCTACATACACAATCATCAACTTCATCAGCTTTAAAATATTTTTCTCTACCACCGGTAGCATAGACAAACTCCATGCAATTATTACTCCTTCTTACTAGATAAGAATGTAACTCTTTCGGCAACTATTTCAATTTTACTGTAATCTTTTCCTTTTGCATCTTCAACAATACAACTTTGAACACGACCTTTAACTCCTATAATATCTCCTTTTCTACAATACTCTGAAGTACTTTCAGCAACTGTATTCCATAATACACAATTAATAAAATCTGTATCATATTCTCCTTCAACATTCTTAAATGATCTTGGTATTGCTAAAGTTATATGACTTATATTTTTACCAGACTCCGTAGTAACTACTTCTGGATCTTTAACTAAACGACCTACTAAAACAATTTGATTCAACATACATCATCTTCCTCTCCTGAAATATCAACTAAATAAATAGGTTCATCTTTTTCATTGTGGGCAAAGAATAAATCATATTTTTCTTCAAGAATAGAGTCAACATTTTGATATATTTCTTCCTGCTCCTTTTTGTTATAATTGATAAATTGCATACTACTATGATAAAATTGGTTGTAACTTTCAAAATTTGAATTTTTGTAATGTTTGTAATGAATATAGATCATATCAGCAATTAAATAAGCAAGAAATTTCTTATGTGATATTTCTTCTTCTGTTTTCATTGTTTCAATTTCATTCATAATTTATCCTCCCATTTACATGGTATAACAATAGGAAATTTGCTAATACTGAATCTGAATTTTCAATTAGTGCATAATAAAACAGGAGAATGTTTCATCTCCTGTTTCCGTAATTCTTTATATTTAGTTTTAGTATGTGTAATGATAGTTTTTGTATTAGTAGTGTTAGTATTAGTAGTATTATTAGTAGTGTTAGTTATAGTGATGTTAGTAGTATTGTTTTCTTTTCTTTTATTAGTGATATTAGTAGTATTGTTTTTGGTTAGTAATAACGAGGTCGTATGTACAATATTTACATAAGAGCCCGCTAGGAACTTACTTCCTAGTGATGTATTATCAACGATGCTACCATTTCTTTTAACAACCGAAATGATATTATTCCATCAAAGGCAAAACCTTTAATTACTCACATTTTAACAGCTATTATAGTAAAAGACAAGACCTAGAAATAAATTTTATAAATTTTTTTATACTTTAATATTTTCATACTTAGTAGACTCTTCACTTCTACTTTTTAAATAATTAACCACCAATTCCTAAACCACAAAGAATATTATATTGTTTGAAGTATCTATTTGTTCTTATATTGCTGTCTGTTCATATTAAAACCTAATATTATTTCATAACATTAATAATACACGGAAATTTTATTAACATACTTTAAAATCAATTTTAAAATACTTTGATTAAACAAATTAATTTAGACATAGATTCTATTAAATAAATACATTTCATTTGTTCTCGTTAATTTCTCACTTTTAGACACACATCATCTAATGGGTTGATACATCATTACACGATATTACACGAATAAAAGTCACAAATAACAATCTTTTTTATATAGTTCTAATAGATCTTGTATTATACTGTTTTGTAACATTTAATTGATGATCTTAATACTAAATTAGCAATAAATACATGACAAATCATAATAAGATACAAAATATTCAACTCTGTTATTAGGAAATAGTTCTTTTAATTCCGCATATAATTGTCCTGCTAAGGTTTTGTTGTGAGCTAAAACTAAAGTTGGTTTATTAACTTCTTTTATGACATTAGCAATCGTAAAAGTTTTACCAGTACCTGTAGCTCCTAATAAAACTTGATATTTTTTATTACCATTTATACCATCTACTAATTCTTTTATTGCTTCTGGTTGATCACCGCTTGGTTTATATTTAGATACTAATTCAAACATATATATCACCATTTAATATTATATATCATTTTTGGTAAAAGAAAAAGGTAATTAAATACCTTATTTTTCAATTTTAAATATAACTTGATAAGAATCTTCAAAATCGATTTCTTCGACATCAACATTAAATCCATATTTTTCTAATGTATTTTCACATTCTCTAATTGTATTTAACGCTACACGCATATTTGGAACTGCTGCTTTTATAGTTGGATTTGCAGTTGGTTCTGGAATATTATTAGCTGGTGGCGTAAATGTTTCAACATTTGTATTTCCAACATTAATTGATGGTTCTATTGGCTTATCTATAACTGGAACATTTTCAGTTGTAGGGGCAATAGGAACTTCATATATTGGAGTTTCTTGTAAATTTGATGTTTCCATTGTTGGAGCTGGTTGAGCAACTTCAGGCATACTTGGAACTTCCATTATTGGAGCTTGTGGTGTAACTTCAGGCATACTTGGAGCTTCCATTGCTGGAACTTGTGGTGTAACTTCAGGCATACTTGGAGCTTCCATTGCTGGAACTTGTGGTGCAACCTCAGGCATACTTGGAGCTTCCATTGCTGGAACTTGTGGTGCAACCTCAGGCATACTTGGAGCTTCCATTATTGGAGCTTGTGGTGCAACCTCAGGCATACTTGGAGCTTCCATTGCTGGAGCTTGTGGTGCAACCTCAGGCATACTTGGAGTTTCCATTGCTGGAGCTTGTGGTGCAACCTCAGGCATACTTGGAGTTTCCATTGCTGGAGCTTGTGAAGTAGCTTCTGGATTCATATTACCAAAGAAATTTTCTAAATTAAAATTGTCTTGTTGTGGTGGTTGTGGTGTTGGTTGATCAAAGAAATTAAAAAATTTCCCTGTTGGTTCTACTGGTTGAGTTTCTTCTGGTTTTGGTGCATTTGATTGTAATAGTTGCTCCATATTAGCTACTGGTCTTTCTGGTTGAATAATATCTTGAGCATTATTTTCTATAGCATCAATATTCATAAATCCAGGAGCAATAGTATTCATTGCAGTATCTGGAATTTGTACAACTTCTTCTGGTTTTGATTCAGGTACATTATTTATTTCTGGCACATTATTCATTTTATCTATCTCCTCATCTAATTTTCTAACTGTTAATCTTTCGTTTATTATTCTATTTAACATTTCAACTTGTTTTTTTTCATCTTTAATTTTTAATAATGATCTTGCATGTCTTTCTGATATTTTATTTTCTAATAATGCTTCTTGGACATCATCAGATAAGTTAAGTAATCTCAACGTATTAGCTATTGCAGATTGTGATTTACCAACTTTTTTAGCTAAATCTTCTTGATTAATATAACCCATATCTAATATTTTTTTATAAGATACTGCTTTTTCTATTGGTGTCAAATCTTCTCTTTGAACATTTTCAATCAAAGCTATTTCAACACTATCTTTATCGTTTAACTCAGATATAATAGCAGGTATTGTTTGTTTTCCTGCAACTTTACTTGCTTTATATCTTCGTTCACCAGCAATTATCTCATATTTATTACCAATTTGTCTAACTACAATTGGTTGAATTACTCCATATTTTTGAATTGATATAGCTAACTCATTGATGGCATTTTCATCAAATTTAATACGGGGCTGAAATCTATTTGGTAATACATCGGATAGATTCAATTCAACTACTTTTCTTTCGTTCTGCACACAAAAAACCCCTTCCTAATTCTTTTATATCATCATGATACTATATTTTGGGAAATAATGCAATAGTTTTTGGGAAATAATTTTATTTTAATAATTGTTTTATAATTTTTTAAAAATATGATATTATATATGAGGATGGGAGTTGGTATTATGGATTTCAAATATATAACAAATTTTTATAATAAATTAGTTAATTTAACTAAACAACATTTATTTATCGGAATCACTAATGAATGGATTGTCGATAATTATTATATGTTAGTTGAAAAAAATGATTCAATTAAAAATTTTAAAAAAAATAAAAAGCAAAGAAAATATTTAACTGATAAATTGATTTTAATGTTAGTAACAATTTTAGAAAATAGAAATTACAAAATTGATGAAAATATCTTAATTAGTGATATTAAAAGTTATTGTGAAGAAAATAACATTAAATTAATTTATCAAGAACTTGAAATTATTCCCGTTATTTTAAACATTATTTTAATGAAAAAAATTAAAGAAATATGTGTCATTGAAAAAAACAAAATTAAAGAAAGAAAAAAAGTTGATAAATTAATTAAAAACTTTAACAAAGATTGTTTAAATGATATTATTAATTATTCACCATATACTATTGTTTATTTTAGTGAACAAATTAAAAAAATAAGTAAAAATTCTAATAATATATTTAAACTATTCAATAAAATTTTAGAAAAGAATAATTTATCATTAAGAAAATTAATCAATGAAGAACATTTAAATAATACAAATTTAAACATTTTAATCAACAATATATTTTACAGTATTAAAAAGGTTGACTTAATTGAAATTGAAAATTTATTTAACAATTTATGTGAAATAGAAGATATTTTAAAAAAGGATCCTTATTATCATTTAATGACGAAAGAAACTAAATTTTTATACCGCAAACAATTGTTTAAAATTGCTAGAAAAAATAAGCAAGATGTATTTAGTTGTGCTTCAAAATTAATTGATGAAGATAAGAATATTGGCAATGTGTTATTTAAACGCAAAAACAATAATTTTAAAACTATAATTTATTTATTAATCATTTTATCCTTAAGTATTATTTTAACTTTAATTTTATCAAATTATTTTATTTCTAATAAAATTTTAGGATTTATTGTTTTATTTATTCCTGTTAGTGAATTTGTTATTACATTTGTTAATAAGATATATTTAAAAATATATCCTAGTAGACCTATTTTTAAACTTGATTTTAAAGATGGCATACCTAAAAATTATAAAACGATGGTCGTAATTCCAACTATTTTAAAGAATAAAGAAAAAGTTGATGAAATGTTTGATACTTTAGAAAAGTATTATTTATCTAATAAGTCAAAAAATATTTATTTCACTCTTTTAGGTGACGCTTGTGAATGTAAAACAGAAAATTACGAAAAAGATGATGAAATTGCTAATGAAGGTCTTTTAAAAGTTTTAGAATTAAATAAAAAATATAAAAATGAAATATTTTATTTCGCTTATCGTAATCGAAAATACAATAAATATGAAAATAGTTATTTAGGTTTTGAAAGAAAAAGAGGAGCTTTATTACATTTTAATGATTTGCTTTTAAATAATTTTAATGATAAAGAGAAGAAAGAATGGTTTAAAGTTCAAACTTTTGATAATTTTAAACATAAAATTAAATATGTTATTACTTTAGATTCAGATACACAATTAGTCTTAAACAGTGCTTTAAAATTAGTTGGAACGATGGCTCATCCTTTAAATAAACCAATTTTAAATGATAGTAAAACTAAAGTTATTAAAGGTTATGGTATTTTACAACCTAAAATTAGTGTCGATATTGAATCGACTAATAAGTCTTTATTTTCGCAAATATATGCTGGTATCGGTGGTTTAGATCCTTATTCAACGATAACACCTAATTTTTATCAAGATGTTTTTAAAGAAGGTAATTTTATCGGTAAAGGTATCTATGATTTAGAAATATTTCAAAAAGTTTTAAAAGGAAGATTTCCAAATAATTTAATTTTAAGCCACGATTTATTAGAAGGTAATTATTTAAAATGTGGTTTTGTCAGTGATGTTGAATTAATTGATGATTTTCCTTCTAAATATTTAGTTGATGCAACAAGAAGGTCAAGATGGACTAGGGGAGATATGCAAATAATTAAGTGGATATTACCTTATGTCAAAGATGAATTTAATAGAAGATATAAAAATCCAATTAGTTTATTAGGTAAATTTAAAATTATCGATAACATTAGAAGAGAATTATTAGATTTAAGTTTACTTATTATTTTGTTTTTATTATCTAGTATCGTTATAACCCATCCTTATTGGTGGTTAGGATTTATTTTATTTGTCGTTGTTTTACCAGTTATATCTTATTTATTACAAGTATTTATCGCTCAAAAAAAATACAGTAAAAACTTAAAATATTACAATATTATGGCGTTTGGTTATCAAGCATTTATTTTAAGAACTTTATCTGTTTTTACAAGTATTCCTTATAATGCTTATCTATATACAAAATCTTTATTAACTGCTACTTACCGAATGTTTATTAGTAAAAAGCATTTATTACAATGGTTAACTGCGGAAGATGCGGCAAAACAAGTTAAAGGGAATTTATATAATCATTTAAAACAATATACTATCAATTACATTGCAGCTTTATCATTCGTTGTTCTAGCGCTTATCAATAATTCTCATCCTTATGAATGTATGGTTATTGCAATATTCTTCCTAATTGCTCCTTTTTTAGCCTTCGCAATTAGTGAAGATATTAAAAAATCAATTAAAAAATTAAATGAAAAAGAAAAAGATGAATTATTAGAAATAGCTAATTTAACTTGGAAATTTTTTAAAGATAATTTAAATAAAGAAAATAATTATTTAATTCCCGATAATTATCAATTGAATAGAGAGAAAAAATTAGATTATAAAACTTCTCCTACTAATATTGGATTATCTTTAGTATCTATCGTTTCTGCTTATAAATTAAATTTTATAAATAAAGAAGAAACTATTAATTATATAATTAATATTATTGATACAATCGATAAATTAGACAAATGGCATGGACATCTATTCAATTGGTATAATATCAATACTTTAAATGTTTTATATCCTAACTTTGTATCAACTGTCGATAGTGGTAATTTTGTTGCTTCCTTAATTACTGTAAAAGAATTTTTAAAAGAGTTAAATGAAGTTCAATTAACTAAAAGAATTGAAAAAATAATTAATAATACTGATTTTAAATATCTATATAGTAATGAAGATGTATTTAGTATTGGATATAATGTCGATGAAGGCAATTTATTACCTTATAACTATAATAAATTTGCTAGTGAAAGTAGAATTACTAGTTTTGTAGCTATTGCTAAAGGGGATATTTTAAGTAATCACTGGTTTAATTTAGATAAGACTTTAACTACTTTTAAAAAGAAGAAAGGTCTTGTATCGTGGTCAGGAACTTCTTTTGAATATTTTATGCCATTAATATTTATTCCAACTTATGAAAATACTTTAGTTGATGAAAGTTATGATTTTGCTTTCTATGCTCAAAAAGAATATATGAAAGAAATAAATCGTAAATATCCTTGGGGAATTTCCGAATCAGCTTATAATGAATTAGATGATTCCCAAAACTATAAGTATAAAGCTTTTGCTACTCCTTATTTGAAATTACAAGAAGAAGCAAATAGTAGAATTGTTATTTCACCATATAGTTCTTTACTTGCTTTAACAAGATTTCCAGATGAAGTTATGCATAATATTAAAAAATTAAATAAATTAGATTTAAAAGGTGAATATGGCTATTATGAATCTTATGATGCCGAAGATAAAAAAATAGTTTACTCTTATTTTGCGCACCATCAAGGTATGATTTTAGCTAGTATCACTAATGCTTTAAAAGAAAATATTATTCAAAAATATTTTATTAAAGATATCAATAATCAAGCATTTGAAATATTGAATAAAGAAAAAGTTCAATTAAAACCAATCATTGATGTTAATATCACTAAGTATAAAAAGTACACATATGAAAAAGAAACATTTATCAATGATGTTAGAGTATTCCATAACTTAGCAACTTTACCAGAAGTATCAGTATTATCTAATTCTAAATATAGTACATTCATTAATGACCGAGGTAATGGTTTTAGTAGATATCGTACTATTCAATTAAATAGATATCGTAAAATAACTGAACAAGATTATGGTATATTTATGTATGTTAAAGATTTAAATAATAATAAAATCTGGTCTAATACTTATGCCCCAATTAATATTATGCCTGATAAATATGAAGTAGTTTTTGCTTTAGATAGAATTAAATTTGTAAGAATGGATGAAGATATCATTACAACAACCGAAATAGTTGTTCCAAAAACATATCATTCTGAAATAAGAAAAATCACTTTTAAAAATAATAGTGATGAAGACAAAGTTTTAGAATTAACATCTTACACTGAACCAATTTTATCAGAAAATATCGATGATATAAGTCATAAAACCTTCCAAAATTTATTTGTACAAAGTGAATATGATGCCGATACTAATTCAGTTATTATGTATCGTAAATTAAGAGATAGCGATAATCATTATTATTTTATAAATAAATTATTAACTGATGATGTTGAAAATTCTAGTTTCGAAACTAATAGAGAGAATTTTATCGGTAGAAATCATAATAGTTCTGATCCAATTGCTTTAAATAAAACTTTATCAAATCAAGATGGAACTTGCGTTGATCCAATAGTTAGTTTAAGAAATAAAATTACTGTTAAAGCAAATGATGAAAAAACTGTTTATTTAATAATTGGATTTGGTAAATCAAAAGAACAAGTATTAGATATAGTTAATACCTTCTCTAATGAAGAAAATATATTAGAAAAAGGATTTGAAGTAGCAACTCTAATGAGCAATGTTACTAATAAAATGGTCAATATTACTGGGCGTGATATGCGCGTATTTAATACTTTATTAAATTATTTATATCAAACTAGTCATATTGCAATTACTAAAGAAAGAATTAAAACTTTAGCAATTAATAAATTAAATCAAACTAATTTGTGGAAATTTGGTATTTCAGGAGATCGACCAATTGTCTACCTTAGTATCAATAGTTTAGATGACTTAAGTTTAACTAAAGAATTACTACATTTATTTGAATATTATAAAAGTAAATCAATATTTATCGATTTAATTATATTAAATAATTGTGAGGATAAAGAAATTATTACTAAAGAAATCGATGATGAAAAATATCATATGTATGCTTTAAATAGTTTCAATAAAACACCAGGTAATATTTATTTAATAGATAATAATGATGTTAATGAAGATGAAATAAATCTATTTAAAACTGTTGCTCGTATTTATATCGATAGTAATAAATTTCATTCATTAGAAGACTTTGTTAATGATTTACAAAAGTCAAATACTATAAGTAGAAAAGATGTAATTAAAAATGTAGATAGTCTACCTATATCTTATGATAATCTTACTTTTTATAATGGATATGGTGGATTTAGTAAAAATGGTAAAAAATATATAATTACTAATCCTGATACACCTTTGATTTGGAATAATGTTATAACTAATCCTACTTTTGGAACTATTATATCTAATAATCAAACAGGATTTACCTATTATAAAAATAGTCGTGAATATAAATTAACATCTTGGACAAATGATCCATTATTATTGGATATGTCTGAAGGTATTAAAATTAATGATGTTAATTTAAAATATCATATAACTGAAGTAAGTTTTGGTAAAAATGTTTACTTAGGTAAGTATAAAGATTACGATTTAAAGCTAACGCAATTTGTATCAGTTACTGATCCTATTAAATTTTATAAATTAAAAATTAAAAACAATAATCCTCATAAACAAAGAATAGTATTAAAATACTGGATAAATCCTTGTTTAGGTGTTACTGAAGAAAAAACAAGTCGTTATATTTTAAGTGAAATAAAAGACAATTATGTCACATTAAAAAATAAATATAGTGAGCATTTTTCTAACCTTATTACATTTATGAGTTGTACTAATAAAATAAGTGATTATAATGTTAAAAGAATACTAAATAAAGAAATTGAAACATCTCTTTATATCGATTCTAAAGAAGAAGTTGAATTGTCATTTATTTTAGGTTGCTGTGATGAAGAAAATATAACTAATTTATTAAATAAATATGATATTAAAACTATTAATAAAGAAGAAAAAAATGTCGAGAATTACTGGCAAAATATGTTAGAAAATATTCAAGTAAAAACACCTGATGATAGTTTTAACTATATGGTTAATGGTTGGCTTGCATATCAAAATATATCATCAAGATTATACGCTAAAGCAGGATTTTATCAAGTCGGTGGCGCATTTGGTTATCGTGATCAATTACAAGATGCAATGAATTTATGTACCATCCATCCAGAGATGACTAAAGAAATTATTTTATGGAACGCTAAACATCAATTTAAAGAAGGGGATGTCTTACACTGGTGGCATAAAGAAACTAATATTGGTTTAAGATCAAGATATAAAGATGATTATTTATGGTTAGTTTATGCAGTATGTGAATATATCGAAATAACTGAAGATTATGATATATTAAATACCCAAATACCTTTTGTTACAGGACCATCTTTATTAGATAATGAGATGGAAAAAGGTATTAATTATAGTTATACTGAAGAAACTGCTACTTTATATGATCATTGTTTATTTGCTATAAATAAAACTTTAAACGAACTAGGTTCTAATGGATTACCACTTATGGGTGGCGGTGATTGGAACGATGGAATGAATAAAGTAGGGGAAAAAGGTATCGGAACTAGTGTTTGGCTAGGATTCTTCTTATATATTATATTAAATAGATTTAGTGAGTTTAGTAAAATTGATTATACAAATGAAATTAATAAATTAAAAACAAGTTTATTAAATATTTGGGATGGCGAATATTACTTAAGAGCATATTTCGATAATGGTACAAAATTAGGATCTAATGAATGTTTAGAATGTAAAATTGATTTATTATCCCAAAGTTTTGCTATTCTTTCTGGAATTGCTAGTGAAGAACAAATTAAATCAATGTTAAAAAATGTTGAAGAAAAATTAGTCGATAAAAATATTAATATCGTTAAATTGTTAACCCCACCATTTAAAAATAATAAAAATAATCCTGGATATATTATGAATTATCCTAAAGGAATAAGAGAAAATGGGGGGCAATATACGCATGCTGTTGCTTGGTATATCGAAGCTTTAATTAAAGCAGGTAATAACGATTTAGCGTACCAAATATTCCAAATGATTAATCCAATCGAAAGAACTAAAACAAAAGAAGATACCGATAAATATAAACTAGAACCTTATGTTATAAGTGCTGATATTTATAGTAATGAAAACTTCTTAGGACGAGGTGGTTGGAATTGGTATACAGGAAGTGCAGGTTGGTTTTATCACGTTGCTTTAATCGATATATTAGGATTTAACTTAAGAAAAAATAAACTATATATCAAACCAAATATACCTAGTACTTGGAAACAATATGAAATAACTTATAAATATTTTGATACAAAATATAACATAACAGTTATAAATTCAAAAGAAAATAAAATAATATTTGATGATAAAACTGTTAAATACATACCACTAAAAAATGATATGTTAGAGCATAATATAAAAGTATATGGAGGTAACAATGCTAAAAATTGATTTTAATACCTATCAAAAAGAAAAAAATTATGATGAATATCAAGATAAAATAAAAAAAATTAAAGAAAAACTATCTACCGATAATATGACCGATTGGTATGATATTACAAAATGTATTAGTAAAGAAGATATTGCTAGAATTAAAAATTTAAGTAAAACTAAATTTGATTTATTAATTGTAATCGGAATAGGCGGATCATTCTTAGGTGCTAAAGCTGTTATATCCGCCTTATCTCCTTACTTTAATGATAAAAAAATAGTATTTGCCGGAACTTCTTTATCAGAAACATATTTATTAGAATTAATTGAGTTTATGCGTGATAAAGACACAATTGTTAATGTTATATCAAAATCAGGTACAACTTTAGAACCAAGTATAACATTTGATATAATTTATAAAGAAATGCTTAAAAAATATAATGACATAGAACTTCAAAAAAGAATAATAATTACTACCGATGCTAAAGAAGGAGAATTAAGAAAACTAGTTAATGAAAAAAACTATTGTTCCTTTGAAGTTCCTAATCAAATTGGTGGTAGATATTCCGTATTAACTCCAGTAGGTTTATTACCTATTGCTTTAGCCGGATTTGATATCGAACAAATATTATTAGGTACAAAATATGTTTCAGTTGATGATGCCTTTAAATACGCTATAAATAGAGATATATTATATAAACAAGGAAAATTAATAGAATCATTTACTTTCTATGAACCTAAATTATATTATTTTACCGAATGGTTAAAACAACTATTTGGTGAAACCCAAGGTAAAGAAAAAAAAGGTATCTATCCAACCTTTTCTTCTAATACAAGAGATTTACATTCTCTAGGTCAATTTTATCAAGATGGTACACCAATTATATTTGAAACAGTATTAAATATAAATGATAAAGGTAATTTAATCACAAAATATAATAAAACCTTAAATGAAATAAATAATATTGCTTTAAATAAAGTTGCCTTAGCCCATTTAAAAAATGATATTGAAAGTACTATTATTTCTATTGATAAATTAGACGAATTACATATTGGTATGTTAATATATTTCTTTGAAATAGCAGCTGCAACAGGTGGTTATTTATTAGGTGTTAATCCATTTGATCAACCGAGTGTCAATGCTTATAAAGATTTAATTAATATAGAACTTAAAAACTCATAATTTGCTTATGAGTTTTTGTTATACTGTGGATAACCCTCACCTTGCCACTTTATCGGCAAGGTGTGTCTTTACTTCGTTTATATATTACTGTTATCTATACTGTTTTTGCTTATTGCATTTCATATGGTGAATTTGGAGTACCTTCACCTCCAGTGAAGTCTAATGCTGCCAGCCCTGACTTCAGATATATAACTGCGCGGACGCCAAACGTACTCGACACCGAACTACTACCGAGGTCACCAAGGTAGCTGACGTAGCGAACGCTAGACGAACTAAATCTATTCATTGTCCAATAATAACTTGATGCAGTTGGATTTTCGATTGTATTTACATCTACAATTGTTTTTGCACCATCAACAGGATATGCCATATCGATATCATTTCCACTGAACATCTCTCCTACTGTTGGTAATCCTACATTGGCTTCCATTGTTTCGTCTTGGACATCTTCATAATTTTGACCAGTTCCTGATACACGTGGATAATTTCCTATATAGAATGTTTTATTTCCTATATATCGATATGTTTCGCTTATTCCTTCCACAAATGTATTAAGTGGTGTATATATTGTATGACTCGTAGTTATTGTTACTGAACTTCCATATTGACTTGCCATTGGAAGTAATCCATTTAGTACTACTTTTATACTGTCTTCATCTTTACTTACTACTCTAAATGTACACATATTATCATTTCCACAAGCATTATCACTTCCGCTATATGGGACGTTGATATATTCTCCTACTTGTACATTATCTGTATTTGTTGTTTTGTTTGCTACTTGATAATTATTCATAAGAGTACCATCGCCTCCAGTGATGGTTATATCAGAAATTTTTATAACTGCACGGACGCCATACGTATTCGACACCGAAGCACTATTGAGGCTACCACCGTTGCTCACGATCCGAACGTGAGACGAACTATATCTATTTTCTAACCAAAAATAATCTTTAATATCTAAGAATGAATCTTGCCCAGTAGTTCCATCGCCTGCTCTTTTATATTGGTCTTCATCTAATAATCCCACTTTTTTAGTTGTTGTTATTTCACTAATATTATTGTATATACCAACATTAAATATTGAATTTTGAATAGTTGCTTGTATACTACTATCTAAACTATTCCAAAAATATTCATTTAGCCATTTGTTTATATAACTATTATTATATGCTTCTTCACTTTCCCATGCGACACTCGCTGGTTGTATTGATGTTAATGGTTGTTGAGTTATCAAAGTCAATGTATTAGCAGAAGCATCAAACTCTAATACTCGCCATTGATGTCCCCCATACCATAAAAAATTATTTTCTACTTGCTCATTTGTCCCTTTATAGTAATATAAATTTTCATTTGTACTATCTTTTACTAAACCTGTTGTATTATCTTCAGAATATTGTTCTAATAATAACGAAATTAATGATGCTGGAAATTTTGGACATTCTTCATCATCCATTGCAAATTGATTATTTGAGCATAATGTAAATTTATGGTTATTACTTTCTATAACTAATTCTGTTAATTTAGTTCCATCATAATTTATGCTTATTATTTCAGCATTTCCTAAATTAACCATTGTTGGTACATCATTTACATCCATATCTGATGTACATATTTTTGTATAACTATTATCCATTTGATATTTTATATCTTCGGTTGCACAATAGTTATTTATCCCACCTAATATAATTTGGGCTTCTGATTTACCTGCTGATATACGAGCATCTTCGACTACATCTAATATTATTGGTGTAGCAATAAGTGCTACTATTGCTAAAATAATTATTACTGCAAGTAATTCAATTAAAGTAAAGGCATTGTGTCTTTTGTACATATATATTCTCCTTTCATATAGCAAAGACTGATATCTTTAATTTAATACAAGTATACATTATTTTTTTATTTTTGTCTAGGCCTAAATTACGCGCGCGCGGAAAATTTTTTTGAATTAGTTTACAAAAAAATCCTACATTTTATAAAGGATTTTTTTTAATTTCAATATATTTACGAGGATATTTTTTATCTGTTTCTTTTATTTTTTTTATTTTTATTATTGTTCTATTACTATTTTCAATAGGTAATAAAAATAAATTAGTTTCAATTATTTCACTACTTAATTTTGATAAAGCATTTGAAGCCTCTTCATTTTTGCCTTTCATTGCAATAAAATAACCATTAACTTTTGTAATTGGAATACAATATTCTAATAAGATATTTAATGGTGCGACTGCACGGGCTACAGTAATATCAAATTTTTTATTATATTCTTCGACTCTTGTATGAACAGTAGTAATATCTTTTAAATTAAGTTCTTTTATAACTATATTTAAAAAGTTTAATCTTTTATTTAAAGAATCTAATAGTGTTACTTTTAAATGTGGATATATTATTTTAATCACTAAACCAGGAAATCCAGCTCCTGTTCCGACATCACATAAAGTACTATAATTATTTAAATCAATTACTTTAGTAATAGTTAAACTATCATAAAAGTGTTTTAAATAAACTTCTTCTTTATCAGTTATGCCAGTTAAATTCATAACTTTATTATATTCAATTAATAATTCATAATATCTTTCTAATTGTTGTAGTTGTAATGGAGTTATATTAATATTTAATTTAGATAGTTCTAATATAAATTTATCTTGATTCATAATACTCCTTTTTTAAATATACGTTTAATATAGCAATATCAGCTGGATTTACGCCACTTATTCTAATAGCTTGACCAATTGAAGTAGGGCGAACTTCATTTAATTTTTGACGGGCTTCTGAGGCTAAATTAGGTATATTATTATAATCAATATCTTCTGGTATTTTTTTATTTTCTAAATTAATTAATTTTTGAGCTTCTTTAGTAGCTTTATTAATATAACCTTCATATTTAATATTTAATTCTACTTGTTCAATAATTTCATCATCATAATTAAAGGTATAATTCATTTTAGATAAAGTTATTTCTGGTCTTCTTAATAAGTCATATAAACTTATACCATCTTTTAAAGGTGTACTACCTAAACTAATCAATAAATCATTGGAAGTTGGCGTAATTTTAACACTCTTTAATTTATCTTTTAATTCATTAATTTTATTTATTTTATCAATCAATTTATTATGTCTTTCTTCATCAATTAAACCAACTTGATAGCCATATTCTCTTAATCTTAAATCAGCATTATCGTGTCTTAATAATAAACGATATTCGGCACGAGAAGTTAATAATCGATATGGATCTCTTACTCCTTTAGTAACTAAATCATCAATTAAAACACCAATATAAGCTTCATTTCTTTTTAATATTAATGGCTCTTTATTTTCTAGTTTTAAACTAGCATTTATACCAGCCATTAATCCTTGACAAGCTGCCTCTTCGTAACCACTAGTACCATTTATTTGACCAGCAGTAAATAAGTTTTCAATTATTTTTGTTTCTAATGATCTTTTTATTTGAGTAGGATATATTGCATCATATTCGATTGCATAAGCATATTTATTGATTACTGCATGTTCTAAACCAGATAGGCTATGAACCATTTGTTCTTGAACATCTTTAGGCATACTTGTTGAAAAACCTTGTAAATATATATCATCATAATATAAACTTTCTGGCTCTAAAAATAATTGATGTCTTTCTTTATCTTTAAATCTAACTATTTTATCTTCAATCGAAGGACAATATCTTGGACCAATACCTGTTATATCGTCTAATCCACCATACATACTTGATTTATTTAAGTTATCTAAAATTATTTTATGGGTTAGGGGAGTTGTATAGATTAAATGACAAGGTATTTGTTCTTCTATTTTATACTGTGGATTATTATCGAAACTAAAAGTATGGTATACTAAATCGCCATTTTCTACTTGTGTTTTAGAAAAATCAATACTATCTTTAGCTATTCTTTGAGGAGTACCTGTTTTAAGTCTTATTATTTTAAAACCATATTTTTTTAAATTATCGCTTAAATAATTACTTGGTTTTTCTCCGTGAGGACCTTCTCTTGTTCTTGTGTCACCAATTAAGATATCAGATTTTAAATAAGTACCAGTAGTTAAAATAACTATTTTAGATGTTATTTTTTCACCATTTTCGGTTACAACGCCAACTACTTTACCATTTTCAATCATTAAGTCTTCAATTATTGCTTCTTTTAAAGTTAAATTAGGTGTTTCATTTAATAGTTTTAACATTTGCTGTGGATAAGTTATTTTATCGGCTTGAGCACGTAAGGCCCTTACAGCAGGACCTTTAGCAAAGTTTAACATTTTGATTTGTAATAAACTTTGATCAGCTATTTTACCCATTGCTCCACCTAAAGCATCGATTTCTCTTACGACAATACCCTTAGCTGAGCCACCTATTGAAGGATTACAAGGCATAGTCGCAATATTATTAATACGACCAGTTACTAATAAAGTTTTATGATTTTTATTAGCACAAGCTAAAGCCGCTTCACAACCCGCGTGACCGCCTCCAACAACGATTACTTCATATTCCATTTTAACACCTACTTTCCTAAACAAAATTGACTAAATAATTGATCAATTAATTCTTCTTCATATGTAACACCAATTATACTACCTAATAAATTCCAGACATTTTTTAAATCTATTTCTAACATATCTATAGGCAAATTATTACCTATACCCATTTTAATATCAGTGATTGCATTAAGTGATTGTTTTAATAAAGAGATAGATCTTGCATTAGTTAGATATGTTAAATCAGATGTTTCTATTTTATCTAAATTAAATATACTTTTAATTTTATTTTTTAATTCATCGATACCTTCATTGTTTAAAGCACTTATATAAATTAATTTAGAATCATCTAGTTTGCTAATATCTAATTTAGAATCTAAATCATTTTTATTGATAACTATTAAATAATTTTTATTTTTAATTTTATCTAATAGTTCTAAGTCTTCATTATTTAATTCTTCATTATTATTAAGTAATAAAAGTACCAAATCAGAGTTATTCATTAAATCGATACTTTTATTAACCCCAATACTTTCTACTATATCTTTAGTTTCTCTAATACCTGCTGTATCAATTAAATTAACTATTATTCCATCGATACTTATTGTACCTTCAACACAATCACGAGTAGTACCTGCAATATCAGTTACAATAGCTTTTTCATCCTCTAATAAACAGTTTAATAGACTACTTTTGCCAACATTTGGTCTTCCTATTAAAGCAACATTAATTCCTTCTTTAACAATTTTACCATTTTCACTTTTATTAAGAATTGTTTTAATTTTATCTTCAATATCAGATATTCTTTCACCTAACATTTTAGTAGTCATTTCTTCGATATCTTCATATTCCGGATAATCGATATTAACTTCAATATTAGCTAATATTTCAATAATAGATTGTCTTAAATCTTTAATTAATTGTGATGTACTACCATTTACTTGATTGATAGCTAAATTACGTGATATTTCTGTTTTAGAATTAATTAAATCCATAACACCTTCAGCTTCAATTAAATCAATTCTTCCATTTAAAAAAGCACGTTTAGTAAATTCACCTGGTTCAGCTAATCTACATCCATTAGTTAATAATAGTTCTAAAACTTTATTAGTTGTAGCTATACCTCCGTGACAATTTATTTCAACTATATCTTCTTTAGTAAAAGTTTTAGGTGCTTTCATAACAGATATTAAAACCTCATCTATTATTTTATTATCTTCAACTATATAATCATAATTAATAGTATGAGTATCTACTTTATCTAATTTTTTAAACTTAGTTATTTTATTTACTATACTTATAGCTTCGTTACCACTTACTCTTATTATTGATATAGCCCCAACACCTAAGGCTGTGGATATTGCTACTATTGTATCTTCCATATAATCACTTCTTTCTTAAACCTACGTATTTATACCATTCTTTAGGACTTTTAAACACTTCTAAAGAACAATATTTATCGACAAAACAAATTAACCAACTTTCATAATAGAATGGGGGAATAAAATTTAAAGGAAACATATGTCTTTTTATTATATTAGCTACTTTTTTATCGATCAATTCTGGAAATAATTTTCTAGAATTTTCTAAAGCTTCACGAGCGTGGACAAAACCGTGCTGTTTTCTTAACGGCATTTTACTTTTATTTAACTGCCAGTCATTATAATAAAAGTCATGTAATAATCCACCGATAGCAGCAGCTTTGTAATCAAGCTTTAATTTTTTAGCCAAATGGTAAGATTTTACCGAAACCATTAAACTATGACCATAAACTGAACGATGTTCATGATGATTAAATTTTTTTCTTCTAATAAATTCTTCATTAGTAATTATTGGATTAATTATACTTAAATATTCATCATCTAATTCATCTAATATTTTACTTGGCAATTGTTCAGACATTATTTTTCCCCTTTCACCTAGAATATTATAAAATAAGTTTGAATAATAATCAAGAAAAAAAGACTATTAGTCTTTAATTTTTATAACTGTATATCTATTAGGTGTTTCACCATAACTAACAGATTCTAATCCATCAAATTCT